>CAZRHM010000005.1:0-21768 GCA_964599845.1 uncultured Candidatus Saccharibacteria bacterium | reverse complement strand
GACAGTTATATGCTATTAAAGCTTACCTGGAAGAAAGAACAGACGCTATTGAACCCAGCATATAGAAATTCTGTAAAAATGCATTAATATTTAAGTTGTAGTTTATATTTGTCAAATTCATGAGCTTGTCTACTTATCCCGTATAGTGTATAATATATTGGGTATATGTAATTCTATGGATATATCAAATACAGGCGTAAAAAAAGAGGCTAAAGTAGATCAGTCAGTTGATAATGAACCAAGTATGATTGACAGCTACTATATAAAAACTGGTGAATTATTCATCAATGAATTACTTGAGGTTTTTACCTTACAAACTTAACAGTTGCTGGAACAATAATCGTTTCAAGTTTATTCCCTGATGGGAATAATATTATTTATAATATAGCACAGTTAACATCAATGAACAGTACATATGTTACCTTCATTTTTGCACTGTCAGCTGCATTTTCAGCCACTAGGATGCTTAAAGATAAAGATATTTCATTTGGTCCAAAAAATGAGATGGACTATAAAGCATTTAGTAACTCTTTAATAGAAAACAACGGAACAGGTGCCAGGAATCTCTTTATGTTAATTAACCAATTATTAAATCTTCAAATAGAAAGTTTAGAATTACCTAACGAGTTACCGTTAATGGAACCTAAATTATCTCCTAGCTTACAAAACCCTTTATGGACAATAGGGTATATTTTGCATAACTTTCGGATCTTTAAGCTTAACAGAAATTTAGAAGTTTGAAGCAACACTTTTAACTTCTTCACTATTATTACATTCCATTAGTTTATAGAACAATTTCTTTGTATTATTAAAGCCTGCTAAATAACTTTTAAAATGCTTTCGCATAAGGACAAAAGGTCTGTCATTGCTCAATAATTCATCGAAAAGTTCGCAATGTTCTACCAATACTTCAAGAACTTGCTCTAACTTCAAATCTTCCTTTTTTATCTCTTTATTGTATAACCAGGGATTTCCGTATATTCCTCTGCCAATCATTACACCATCTACTCCAGTTACTTTTATCTTGTTTTCTGCATCTTCAACAGTTTTAATATCACCATTCCCTAAAATCTTTGTATTTACACCTAGCTCATCTCGTATTTTTATAATTTCTTTGGCTAATTCCCAATGGGCAGGTACTTTACTCATTTCTTTTTTTGTTCTAAGGTGCACAGTTAAAGCTGCAACATCTTGTTTTAATATATGGCTTAACCAGTCGTACATTTCGTCTGTTCGGGTATAACCAAGTCTAGTTTTAATGTCTACTGGTAATTCTGAGCCTTCTCTTGCTGCTTGAATCATTTCAGCCGAAAGCTCTGGCTTTAAAATTGCTCCTGCACCTGTTCCACTTTTACAAATACTATCTTTTGGACAACCCATATTAATATTTAAACCATCAAAGCCAAGCTCTTTTACAAGTTTGGCTGATTTATACATATTTTCGGGATTTACCCCAAATAGTTGTGCAACTATTGGCCTTTCTATTTCGTCATAAACTAATCTATGCATTAGCCTATCCTTTCCTTTAGACATTAGCCCATCGGCCGATGTAAACTCTGTATACATAACTGCAGGTTTACCATATTTGGCAATAATTCTTCTAAACGCAGAATCAGTAACATCTTCCATTGGAGCTTGTACAATTATCGGATTTTCTAGTTTGTCCCAAAAAGTCATGGAGTAATTATAGCAGAGAAGCGCACAGCAATCAGCGATCAGGATTGGACTATCAGTTAACAGTAGAAAGGCTTTTCGGGTCATTGCGAGTCCCGATGTATCGGGGCTCGCAATCTCGTCTAAATTACTAATTTCCAATTACTAGATCTAGAGAGATCTGTAGTAAGTTGTTGACAATAGGGGCTTGGAAAATCAGTAGATTAAGTAGTAAGCCGAAAGTTAGTAACCTTCTGATCTCCACCAAAACTTTGGCCCCACCTTTAGTTATAAAGTTGGTGAATTATCTTATTGTTAAAGCTGTAAATGGGGATTGCTTAGTCGCTTCGCTTCTCGCAATGACACTCTTAACCCTAACTTAGAGATGTCGTCCCGATAAATCGGGATGCAAAGTAGGACAAGCAAGTCCAGCATGGCACTTTAAGTGTTATCTAATTCAGAACAATGTCACTTTGAGCCTGCTTGTCTGTCTTTCACAGGTCGAAGGGTTTACAAAAAATCCCAAAAGAGCCATAATAAATAGTTATGATCGAAATAAAGAATCTTAAAAAAACATATAAACTAGGAAAGCAAAACGAAGTTTATGCACTTAGAGATATTGACGTCGAAATACCAACAGGGCAAGTTTCTGCGATTGTTGGCCCTTCCGGGTCTGGCAAATCAACCCTTTTAAATATTCTAGGAGGATTAGATTTTTCGTATATCGGAGAAATTTTAGTCGAAGGTAAAGATGTAAAATCTTACAATAAAAATTATTACAGAAGATATATTGTGCAAACAATTTTCCAACAGTTTTATTTAGTACCGTCACTTTCTGTTTTCGAAAACACAATTTTACCAGTTAAATTTGGAAACCAATTAAAAGGGAAAGAATTAGAAAATAGGGCAAAAGAAATTTTAAATGAAGTAGGATTATGGGATCGTAGAGATCACAAACCTAATGAACTATCGGGAGGTCAAATTCAAAGAGTTGCAATTGCCAGAGCACTGATTACAAATCCAAAAATAATCTTAGCAGACGAGCCAACTGGTAATTTAGATACTAAAACAGGAGCTTCTATTGTAGAGTTATTGTTTAAAGTTAACGAAAAAGAAAAAAATACAATGATAATAATTACACACGACATGGATATTATTGAAGATGTAAAAACTAAAATTTTTATTAAAGATGGTTTAATAGAGAAGGTGACTAAGTAAATTTGCGATTCTATATAATTACAATTAATAAGCATGTTCAAATACGCATACAGTTTAGTAACAAGAAGAAAACTAAGAACTTTTTTAACAAGTTTAGGAATTACAATTTCTGTTGTATTGTTAAGCTTTATAATATTTGGAATGCAAGGTTTACAAAATGTAATTACCGAAGAATTTAGCTCACGTTTTAAACCAAATCAACTCGTAGTAACAAATCAAGACTTTAGCAGCTTTGGGTTTGGTAATGTACAAGACCTTAACACTGAGGAAGAACCAACATTCTTAACACCAGAATTAGTAGAAGAATTAAAACAAATTGAAAAAGTAACTAAGGTAGACGCACAAATAAATTTACTAAACTTTGAAGCTCAATTATTAGATTCAGGTTCAGAAAAATCAAAATATCCAATGGCAATTGGTGCTGGTGTAACAAATCCAAGCACTGCCGACTACTTTAAAGAGTTTGTTGGAGAAGAACCTGACGGTTTAGACGAAGTTATTGTAGGTAACGCATTTACCGAATATTTTGAATTAACTTCAGAGTCCATAATTGGTAAAGAAATAATCTTTAAGCCATCGTTAAATACTGTTTTAGGGCAAAGAACATCCGGAATCATAAATAAAGAATATAGACTAAAGATAGTAGGTTTTGCAGATTCTGGAGCAGATAGGCTAGATGTAATAGTAAACACAGAAAAAGCAGCACAAATCCAGGCAGAAATAGGAAATTTTGAAAGCGGTGAAGAATACCTAAATACATTTGGATTTGACCAACTATTTATTGATGTAGATTCTGAAGAAAATGTAGCACAAGTAAAACAACAACTAAAAGATGAATATAACCTTTCTGCAATATCTTCGGAAGATATACTTGATTTTTTAAGTCAAATTACAAGTGTTTTAACTTTGGCCTTGATTATGTTTGGTATTGTTTCTGCAGTTGTTGCATCCATTGGAATAATTAATACAATGGTAATGAGTATTTACGAACAAACTAGAGAAATTGGAATAATAAAAGCAATCGGGGCTTCAAATTTGCAGGTTTTGGTAATATTTTTAATACAGTCAGGACTAATTGGCTTGATTGGTGGTTTGATTGGAATAATATTTGTAGCAGGCACACTAACTTTAATTAATCCATTTGTTGTTGAAGCACTGCGTTCTGAAGGAATTACATTGTCAACATTCTTTACAATTGATCCGACTATAATTATTACAATTATTATACTAAGTATATTAGTTGGGGTTATAGCAGGCATTTACCCTGCTATTAAAGCAGCAAGGCTTGATCCAGTAAAAGCACTAAGGTATGAATAGTATAAGATAAATCTAAAATTCTAATATTAAGCACTATGAAAAATTATTTTAGAGCAACTCCTAATAATCCTTTCCATTTATCGATCGGAGCAATAATATTTAATAACGATTACTCAAAAGTACTTTGTCATTATATAAAAAAGATTGGGCATGTAACTGATATTTATGTTTTAATGAGAGAAAGTATTGAGCCAAACGAAACTTTTGCAGACGCATTATTTAGAGGAGCTAAAGAAGAATTTGGTGCAGAAATTGAGGTTTTAGATTTTGCAGGAACAATTTTATCTGTAGATAAATGGTTTGGTGAAATTGATAAAGAAACTGAGGTAGAAAAAACTACTTTGTATTTTGTTTGTAAATTGATTAATCAAGACAATTCCAAAAGAGTAGACGATAATACAGCAGAATCGAAAAGTAAACTGGTTTGGCTTACTCCAGATGATTTAATAAGTAAACAAAAAGAACAATTCGAAAAATATGGAGTCACAAATATAGACGAAAGAAAAGTTTAAGAAAGAGCTAAACAATATTAAATTTAAACTCTGTTTAAGTTCTAAGTGTTAGAGAATTGGCTAACAAAACGTATTGATATAATAATAAGAACTTTATGCAAATATACACAGGTCCCCCGAGGTATATCGGGACGAGGAGCCCTTATTAGCCTGTCCCGAC
This sequence comes from uncultured Candidatus Saccharibacteria bacterium, assembly GCA_964599845.1. Classification (GTDB taxonomy): domain Bacteria; phylum Patescibacteriota; class Dojkabacteria; order J137; family J137; genus CAZRHM01. The sequence continues at coordinate 16,908 of CAZRHM010000005.1, read as the reverse complement.
GAAGGTCGGGAAAGCAATCTCTCCCAAGATTAACCCTAAGAAAATCGAGATCTTTTACTTTTTTAACAAGAAGTTCATTCTTCGTCAGCCCGCCTTTGGAGAGTAATGACCCACTTTTAGCATTCCACATAAAGGACTAAGAACTTGCTGCAATTAGCAAATTTACAGACTTCAAAATCATTTTAAAATTATAATAACAGCAACTTATAACCACAACTGACTACTCATAACTTGAACACTTTACTATTCACAAACCATTATTTTTAGGTATACTGGTTAAGTAGTAAATTTTTTATGGTTCAGTTTAAGAACGTTAGTAAATATTATAGCGACACAATACATGCTGTTAAGGATATTAGCTTTGTAATTAACGAAGGGGAATTTGTATTTTTAATTGGCCCATCTGGTAGTGGTAAAACAACACTTATAGAATTATTAATTAGGGATCAAATTCCATCTGAAGGAAAAATATTCTTTAACGATAAAGATATTACTCATATTGGAAGGCAACAAGTATACAGATTAAGAAGGCAAATTGGTGTAATCTTTCAAGATTTTAAATTAATACCAGATAAAACAGCATACGAAAATGTAGCTTTTGCAATGGAAGCAGCTGGCCGAAATAACAAAGAAATAAAAGATACAGTACCTTATGTATTAGATATTGTTGGATTAGGCGAAAGAATCAATGCATTTCCAGAAGCACTTTCTGGGGGTGAACAGCAAAGAGTAGCAATAGCAAGGGCAATTGCTAATAATCCTAAATTACTAATAGCAGATGAGCCAACTGGTAACCTTGATCCTGCAAGTGCATGGGATATTGTGCAAATTCTTACAAAAATTAATAATTGGGGGACAACGGTAATAATGTCCACGCACGGTACAGATATTGTAAATACTCTTAATAAAAGAGTTGTACAGATGGAAAAGGGAATAGTAATTAGAGATGATAGTAAAGGGCAATACGAATTTACAGAAAATGTAGATAAAAAAGCTGTTAAGGAAGCTTTAATAGATTCTGATATTCCAGAATCAAAATCAACTTTCAAAGTAACAATATCTAGCAAAACTGATAAAGAAAAATCAGAAAAAATCGACGAAAAAGATATCGAAGCACCATCTGTACCTATTAATGCAAATGCAGCTGGATTAATGCAACCAAAGCAAGAAAAACGCGGACTATTTGCTAAATTTTTTGGAGGAACTACTAAATTCGAGGAGGAACAAGCACAAGAAAGCGAAAACATCCAAAACGACTTTGAGGAATCACAAATAGAGGGTATTGAAAATGAAGAAAAAGTAGAACCATCAGAGGAAGAATTAATGGAAAACAGAAAAGAAAAAATAAAGCTTTTTATGGATTTGCATCAGTCAAATACAAAAATGGCAGATAACATTGAAAACAAAAAGAAGAAAGAGAAAAAAGCAACAAAACAAAAAATTAAAAAAGAAGATGAAAAACTTGAGCAAATAATTAATAAATTTACTAAAATGCCTGTAGACTACTTAAACTTATCCAGACAGGTGATTTCTGATCTTAAATCATCGGGATATAAGTATATTGGTCAAATATTAGAAGATGGACCAGAAAAAGTATCACAAAACATTGCGATTGATCCAGAAGAAGTTGTAATGCTTGCTAAATCAATCGATAAATTAATTAAAACAGAATTAAATAAATAATATGTTTGGAAGAATCTTATCAAATACAAAAAAGCACATCCGAAGAAGTGGGTGGATTGGAATTGCTTCAGTTTTTGTTATGACACTAGCATTTTTAGTTGCAAGTATCTTTGGTGGCTTAGCATATGTAGCAAACTTATATATAGACTTTATTGAAGGTAAAAGTAATATGCTTGTATTTTTTGAAGTAGGAGTAGATCAGCAAATTGTCCGAAACCTACAAGCAAAATGGCAAAATGTACCAGGAATTAAATCTATTTCTTATCTTAGCGAAGAAGAGGCGTACGAGTTTTATTCAGAATACACAGCTAGAGTTGTACCAGAACAATTTCAAATATTAAGTAGATTTAGCGAAAAAAAATTACCATCAAGCTTGGAAATCCAGTTAAGATCATTAGACGATATTGATTCTGTTCAAAATGTACTATCAACCGAGATAGATGCAGAAAATGCAAAATTAATTACATATAATCTAAACGAAACACAACCCGATAGCGAAAGCGACAATGAATCAGCCGAAGAATCGGAAGGTGAAGAATCTGTGGTAATTTCTGAATCTTCGCTTAAAGTTACTTATCTTTATTCAGAAGACCCTGAAAAACCACCTATAAATTTAGTTGTAGACAATGAAAACCTTCAAACATTAAAAAGTGTATTTTTTGCTTTGAGATTAGCTGGGTTAGTGACATTAGCATTGTTATTCTTATTCGTGAGTATATTTATATTCATGACTGTGGAGTTTAGGTTATATAATCAAAAAGAAGAAATAGGTGTAATGCAATTAGTAGGTGGAAGCTTGGTATTTATTAGAGCACCTTATATATTAGAGGGAGGATTTTATGGTGCAGTTGGTGCATTAATGTCTACTGCTTTACTAGGAAGTGTGTTAGCTTCAGTATTTGTATTTAATAAAGATTGGGCAATTACAAGATTTTTGTACGATAATTTTGGTCAATTGAATTGGCCAGATTTAGGAGTACTTGGCTTAGTTATAGTTATTGCTCTATTAACGATAATTGGATTTATTTTAGGTGCCTTAAGTAGTTACTTGTCAATAAGAAGATACATTAGATAATAATTACGGGCAATAGAAAGCATAAGGTTTTAATTATCTTATTGTCTGATATAATTACATGTTAATTTATAGAAATGAAGAATTTATATAATTTTTTTATTGGTTTAATAAGTTTTTATTTTATTGCAAGTATTTTTGATCCAATCATTGGTTTTAAGAATTCAGGAGGGTTCTCTGGTCAATTTATATCGGCACTATTATTTGGTTTATTAGTATCAGCTCTTCCAGCCATACTTGGATTTTTTAAAATTAAAGAAAATAACGGTGCACTTTTGTTGGGTGGCTTAGTAGTGAACTTTTTATTTTACTTTTTGGGTTACTACCTATTAAAACTATTTACTATAAGTAACACTGGAAGAATAATTATTTTTCACAACTCAATTGCAATTAATTCTAACGATATAGTGCTAGGACTAATTTTAATTAGCTTATTTTCGTCACTTGTTATAATATTACTGCAAACTTTAAGTAAAAAAAGATGAATTTAGAAAATGTACTAAAATTCTTAATGGCAATAATCAGTGTTTCAATTATTGTATTAGTATTATTGCAAACAAGAAGTGGAGGGTTAGGAACAGTTTTTGGAGGTTCTTCAGGAGGAGAATTTTACAAAAGCAAGCGAGGCTTCGAAGCTTTTTTGTATAATGGAACAATAGTTTTAGGGATCTTATTTGCAGTAGTAGCTATAGCTATAGCTGTTATTAGCGCATAATGCCAGTTGAGAATAAACAAAAAAACAAAAGAGAACTATTAATAATAAATCTTACGCAAAGATTCTTCCTATTTTTAGAATCGTTACTATATAAAACTCGTGATGTTTTTTGGGATTACCCCGATTTATTTGCTAAAGAAAGCAAATATAGAAACTATATCGAAAAACTATATAAATCTTTTATCCCTTACAGTCATATAGCAGCAGCATGTAGTGTTGCGGTAATATTGTTGATAGTATTGTTTGTAACAGGTTTTCCTAAAATAACCGGTTCATCGAGTAAAACTTTAATTGAAGGTGTTGTTATGGGTGTAGATGGTAATGGAGATTTACAATCTATAAATAAAATTAATCCTTTAATACCATCAAACATACAATTTGAAAAAGATCTAGTGAATTTAATTTACGAACCACTTATAAGATATCACTATATTAAAGAAGAAAATGCAGACACTTTTGTAGGTGGAGTAGAGTATATTTTGGCTGATTCCATAGTAACAATTAGGCCTGGGTCGTTCTACCAATTTAATTTAAGAAAAGATGTTTACTGGCACGATAAAGGAAGATTTAGATCAGAAAAGTTCGATGCAGATGATGTATTAAAAACTTTTGAATTACTTTCTTCAATTGATGACCAACTGGAGACCCAAAACGCATATACTCGTGCTTTAAAACAATTGCAATGGAGAAAAATTGATGACTACACATTAGTTATATGTACAATCCCTTTAGATGAAACAAGGCCTCCATGTATAGAAAGCGACCAAAGACCAATATTTTCAAACTTTTTAGAACTAATCAGTTTTAAAATTATTCCAGAACACTTAAGTGACGATATAAATACCAATAATATTAATACAAATGAACCAGAGTTATTTAGATCACCAGTAGGGACTGGTGAGTTTAGGCTTTCCAGCGTTTCAGAAACAACTTTACTACTAACCAGAAATAACAAATACTATAGAATGATGAATAGGGATGCACAAATAGAAGAGATTCGATTTCAACTATATCGAACAATAAATGACGCAGTATCGGCATTGCGAAACGGTGAGGTTCATTCATTTGCATCAGTTTCAGTTGAGTATGTGGACTCACTTAGAGAGTACCCACAAATACAGCAGATTAAAAGCCCTGTGCTATACACACAATTTTGGGGATTATATTTTAATTTACGAACTCGACCAGACGGCGCTGCATTAGGGCCGGAATCTTTAACAGATATAAATGTTAGGAGGGCAATATCAGCAGCTATTAATAGAAACCTTATAGTTTCTAGAGCTCTTAGAGGGTTAGGTGAAGAAAGCTTAGGTCCAATCCCAAAAATTTCATATTATTTTAATAAATCTACTGATTGGTATACATTTAATAAAGTAAATGTAGAAAATCTATTAGATAAAGCGGGTTGGGAATTGCGAGGTCGTGATCAGGTAAGAACTAACAATAAAGGGGAAAAACTTAGCTTATCTTTATACTTTGTAGATAGTTTTGATAGAAGAGCAGTTGCAGAGTCGATAAAGGCTGATTTAGCGGCAGTTGGCATAGAAGTTATTACAAACAGAAAAGAACAGCCAGGACAAAATGAAGCTACAACAGAAGGATGGAGTTTAAAAGAAATAAATGAGCAAATTTTAGCTCCAGGATTATTCGATATGATTTTATACGGTATGAATACATTTATAGATCCAGATCGTTACGAGCTTTACCACAGCTCACAAGTAGTATATCCAGGCTTAAATATTTCAGGTTATATTAGCTCTGAACAAACTGTAGATGTGAGGGAAGATAGAAAAGAAGGGGAAAGTAGTTTAGTTAGTGTGCCAAAAGTAGACAAGTTTTTAGAGCAAGCAAGAAGCTTTGATCCTGTAAAAGAGAAAGAAGCTAGGCAAGATAGGTATTTCGAAATTCAAGAATTAATTGCAAAAGATGCACCACTTGCATATTTGTACCATCCTCAATTTGTCTATTTTGTTAATAACAGAATGGAAGGAGTTAGCTTAGAGGGTGTAAATTCCTTAGAAGAAAGATTCATTAATATAGACAATTGGAAAATTGTTAAATAAATATATTCTCTTTATATTTTTAAATAAAGAATATAGTTAAGGCTGCTAAAGCAAGACTCCTAGAATAATCCAATCCGAGTAATTCACTTGCAAAAAATACTCACACTTTGTTACATAAAAAAGTTACTCAAAAATTATTGCTATTTGCATTGATTAGTATATTATATGGTAAGTGGTGAAAAGTGGTGATGAAATTGGGTTATAATTCATCATTAATCAATAGAAAATGTTTATTGGAGAATTCACCACACAATTGGGAGATAAAAGCAGAATTGCAATCCCAAAAAAAATTAGGACACAGTTAAATGGAAAAATATATTTAACAAGAGGTTATGATTATTGTTTAATGTTAATTGACGAACAAAACTGGGAAAAGCTCTTAAAAAATATTAATGTTAGGCCATTATTGAATGTAAATGTACGTGACACAAAAAGATACATCTTAGGTGGTTCTGTTGTAATTGAGCCGGATTCACAAGGAAGATTTGTAATACCAGAATCTTTAAAAGAATTTGCTCAAGTTACAGAAAAAGTTACATTTATAGGAACAGGAGAATGGGTGGAGATATGGGATTACGAAAAGTGGAAAAATAAGTTAAATAACTTAACCAAAGAAATGGATCAAATAGCAGATAGGTTAATAGAATCAAATGGAACATAAAACAGTATTGTTAAAAGAATTAGTAGAATTAGCAGCACCTTTACAAAACAAGGTAATAATAGATGCAACACTGGGCGGTGGTGGTCATTCCCTAAAAATTCTAAATATTATAGATAAAGGAGAGCTTTATGTATTCGATTTAGACCAAAACGCTATACACAGCTTTAAAAATCATTTAGGGAATTTAAACTTTATTAAGAATTCTGACAATCAGTTTAAAAAAGATTCTTTAGTTGTAAATTTATTAAATAAAAACTTTTCGGAAATAGATAGCATTAATAATAAAGCAGATGCAATAATTGCTGATTTAGGGTGGGCATCTTACCAGTTAGATTCAATAGAGGGATTATCTTATCAAAATGAAGAATCTGAATTAGATATGCGTTTTAACCAGGACTTACTTGTAAAAGCATCTGATTTACTAAATGCACTTGGGGCAAAAGAATTGGAACAACTATTTAGAAATTATTCCGATCTAAAATTTTTTGAAGCAAAAAATCTTACAAAAAAATTAATTGAATACAGAAAAAACAATAAATTTATTAAAGTAAAAGATTTAAATACAGTATTAAACAATTCAAAATTTAGTAGTAATAAAGAGAAATCAAGAATTTATCAGGGCTTAAGAATTGCAGTAAATGGAGAGTATCAGAATTTAAAACAATTTTTACAAGAAGGCTTTGAAATATTAAACAATAATGGGAGATTTTTAATAATTACATTCCATTCTGGTGAAGAAAAAATAGTACAAGAATTTTTTGATAAACAAGTTAAAAATAATAAGGCAGAGTATATAACTCAAAACAACAAAGAAAAATTTATTAGACCAAGCACACTGGAGGTTACAAATAATATTAGATCCAGAAGTGCAAAATTATTTGGAATAGAAAAATCAAACTTATGAAAACTAAAAAAAAGCCAATTTTCAAAAGCTTAAATAATAAACTAGGAGTATTAGTTGCAGTAATGTTAGTATTATTTTTTGTAATACAAATCTACGCAACATCATTAATTGGAACAAAAAGTTCAGAGATTGAACAGATTCGAATCCAACGTGATCAATTACGTTTAGAAAACGAAATTCTGAATTCTAAAATTGATAATTTAAAATCAGTAGCAAATATAGAAGAGATTGCCAAAAAGTTCAATTTAAACCCAAAAACTGTTACGCAACTACAGAATTCAAACATAGCTAGAGAATAAAATGCAAACTGGAATACAGTCAAAACTAAAATTCATACATATACTTTTTGTACTTTTAGCACTTATAACAATTATAAGTAGTGTTAGATGGCAGGTAATTAACGCAAGCAACTTTAAAAGAATTGCAGAAGGTAGAATTTATAGTTCAGAATTGAATTCATTACGTGGAAGTATTTATGCAAAAGACGGCTCAACGTTAGCATATTCCGAACCACGTTTTAATGTGTTTGTATGGATGCAGGATTTAATCTTTTTAGAAAAGAATAACCTACAAACAAGAGAAGAATTTTTAAAAAAGGTTGCTCCAATAATAGATAAGTCGCCGGATGAACTAGAAAAGCTTATTAAACAAAACTACGAAGACAAGAAAATACAATGGTTTGAAATAGCGAAATCAATTAAATCTGATCAATGGAATAAACTAAATAGCTTAACTACAGATAAAAATCCAGAAAGAAAAATTTCTGGCTTTAAATTCCAATACACATCAGAAAGAATTTACCCTGAGGGAAGATTAGCATCGCATATTTTAGGTTTAACAAATAAACATAAAGAAGACGTTTATGGTGTTGGAGGAATTGAACAATTCTTTAACGGACACTTAAATCCACAAAAAGGTTTTGTAATAAAAGAAAGTGATGCAATTGGACAAGCAGTTTCATCGGCTTTATTTGCAACAATTGAGCCAAAACCAGGAAGTTCTGTATATTTAACCATAGATAAAAAACTACAGCAGATTGTTGAAGGTCAAGTTAAACATAATGTAGAAAGATTCCAGGCAGATTCAGGATCAATAATAGTAATGGATCCTAAAACTGGTGAAATAATGGCATTCGCAAATTACCCCGACTTTAATCCAAATTTAAGAGAAGAGAAAGATCCAGAAGTATATGGAAATAACGCTATTAGTGCACCATACGAGATTGGTTCAGTTGGAAAAGTATTTACATTAGCCGCTGCAATTGATTTGGGTTTAATAAAACCTGATACCATAGTTATGCCAGATGGGCACAGTGGTTGTGAAGAATTTTCGAGCGAGCTTGGAAAACTGTGTACTTGGGATGAAAAACCTCAACCTCCAATGCCAGCATGGGAATGTTTAGTTAGGTCTGACAATATTTGTTTTTACCATATAGCTAAAAAACTAACAAAAGAACAATTTTACGATTATTTAACCAGATTTGGAATTGGTTTGAGTACAGGTGTGGATTTAGCTGGTGAATTTATACAACCGCTAAGAGATATAGATTCATGGATAAATGAAGACATAGCAGCTTTTTCGTATGGGCATGGATATTTAATGAATACAATTCAAGCAATCGATAGTGTTGCAGCAATTGCGAATAAAGGAATAAGGGTTCAACCAAGGATAGTAGATAAAATCGTTAAGGGAGATGGTGAAGAAGTGGTGTATAAACCACAAATATTAAATAATGGTAAAAGAGTTGTTGACGAAAAAACAGCAGAAACAGTAGGAGAAATAATGAGCATGGCATACGCAAACGACATTAAAGATTACGAGCATTGGTTTCACGATTTAAGAAATTATAAAATAGGAATGAAGTCTGGGACTGCAATAATAGCAGATAAATACGGTTATGACTTTAGCAAAATTAATGCAACTCAGGTAGGTTTTGACTTATCGGACGAAAGAAAATTTGTAATGCTTGTAAGGTTAGAAAAACCAAAAGTAGGAGAACTTTCATTCTATAATTCTAGAATTATGTGGCTCGATACTTTTAAAGCAATGAAAGATTATCTTCAAGTTCCGAGAATTGATTAAAACTCACTAATTGTAACTAATTCAAATAAGAATCTTTTTAATACTTTAATAAATCTGCTTTTTTTTAATACAATTAGTTGAATAAGGTATTAATAAATTGTGGAGGTATTTTTGTATATTTACATAAAACATAAAAATTACCGGGTAGGGACTCGAACCCCAATTGACAGGACCAAAACCTGTAGTCCTACCATTAGACGACCCGGTAATTAAAGGTATGCAATTATATCAAATATAAATATTTTTATGAAATATTGATTATCTTCTCTTTCTTTTAATCTTATCTAATTTTTTTATAAATACATCATTATTATCGCTTCTAGGAGTTGTTGTGTTGCTATTAATTTGAGGTAATGCAGGTTGATTTTGCATTTGTAGTATTGCTGTAACTTCTAATAGATATTCCATAAAATTAAAACCTATATTTTCTAAAAAGTCTTCTGAAATAGTTATATCTGGCCAATATATATTGATGTTATCTAGAAAACATTGTACATCCACAATTTTAATATCAGGTGTTGTATTTAAAAATTCAATAATATTATCTACACAAGATTGCAAATTATTTTTGGGGATATCATTTGCTCCTTTTTCGCTTTGAATACTTAGTATAACAATAAATTGACAATAAGAACTAAGCTTAGTAAATGACCTTAAATTGTGATAGTACTGTGCTAACTGTGTATTAATTAATGTTTTTTGTTGTATATCAGGTAAAGCTGGTAAGCCTTTAGTAAGTTTAAAAATTATGCTAGATATTACATAATTAGAGTTTGGGGTACCATTAAACGAATTATGATTTGGATATATATTGTAATACTTGCATAGTTGGTCTAACTGGAGGTAATCAAAGGTGCTGTAAATATCGGGACCAAAGTGTTTTAAAACCGATAATTTATACTTAATTGGAACCTCATTATCAGTTAGTAAGTAAGTAATTACATCTGGCGTGAGCAGATTGATAATTTCATCATCAAAATTTTCCAGGTAATTGCTTGCATCTTTAGATTCTCTAAAATCGCTTCCAGGCATTTGTTAAAATTTATTAAATAAAATATAATCTAATGTATTTAATTATTAACTACATAAAATGGTACCAATTCTAATTATAGTTGGGATTATAGCATTAGTTGCTATTTTCGTAATCAGTATTTACAATAGCTTACAAAAGCAAAATGTTTTAGTAGATGAAGCCTGGAGTGGAATCGATGTACAATTAAAAAAGAGATTCGATCTAATTCCAAATTTAGTAGAAACAGTAAAAGGATACGCAAAACATGAAAATGAAATTTTTCAAAAAGTTGCAGAACTACGAAGTGGAATGATGCAAGCAGAAAAATCTGCAGACCCTAAAGAGTTATCTAAATTTGAAGGAGAATTTAGATCTACATTAAAATCACTATTTGCAGTTGCAGAAAATTACCCTGAGTTAAAAGCAGATCAAAATTTTCAAAAGCTTCAAGATTCCTTACAACAAATTGAAGACGAGCTGGAAGGAGCTAGAAGATATTACAATGGCACAGTTAGAGATTTAAATAGAATGATTATTGTATTCCCAACAAATGTTATTGCAGGATTCTTAAATTTAAAAAAGCGTGAATTCTTTGAAATAGCATCAGAAGCAGAAAGAGAAAACGTTAAAGTAGAATTCTAAAAAAAACAAATAACTATAAAAAGCTCCTTATTAAAGGAGCTTTTTTTATTAATAAAATTCTTAATATTATAAAGTATAAAAATAATACGTATATATTAATAAATTTAAAATAAATTCTAACTATAATAAGTTATTTTAAGTAATAAAATCTATTGCAATTCCTCTGATTTTTGAATAGACTGAAACGAAACCTATTTATTTTTGTTTGAAATTCTGACATGGAACCAGATCAAGTTAGTCCAGTAAACCAAATAGTTACCGAAGAACAAAATAAAAGAAGAAGACGAATAACAATAATCTTACTTTTATCTTTTTTAGTTTTAGTAGGAATTGCTTCATTTTTAGTAATTAAAGATCTTTTAGGCCCTGAAGTTCCAGATACACCAGTAGCAGAAGGTGACGCATGCCAAACAGATAATGATTGTTCATTGTTTGCTCAAGGTGAAAGATGTATAAATAATGTTTGTAGATCGCCATTAAGATGTGGCGAAATAGGAAGTGATGCTGTAATAGACCTAGAAAATGTTCCAGGAGTTAGTAACCAGCAAGAGTTATTAGAAATTTCAGACCAATACAGAGAACAATTTGGAATAAGATTTGAAAACGGAAGAAGAGCTACTATTAGAGATGGAGGAGCAGGAAGTTGCCCTTCACCTTATCCTGTATTAGCACAGAGAGGCCGTCCAAGGGTATCTCATCAAAGTTCTGCAACAAGTGCAGAGTCACCTGCAGACGATGTAATACCTGCAGAAATACCTAGAGTAGGGGATTGGTTTCTAACAGATGATGGGACAGTTGAAGGTGATGTGCCTTGTGTACTTAACATATACTTTGACCGGCCAACTTACGAATTTTCTTTTGATATTTTAGACATTGATGGAGGAGAAAGATGGAGAGTCGAAGCATATAACAATGCAGGAGAAATTATTCATAATTATACAAATCCCAGATTAAGTTTAGACTCACGAGCATTAGCGTTTACAGTTCCTGAGCAAAGTGAACCAATTGTTAGAATTAGACTAATTGGTCTTCAACCTCGCCCGGGTGGACCTGCATGGGGATTAGCATTTGATAATTTCAGACCATATTGTTCAACTCCAGTGGAATTACCACCGGTACAACCACCAACTATAGTTAAAACTGGTGAAGTTACTGACTTAAGTACAGATGGTGCAACAATTAACTACACGTTGACATTATCTAATTCAAATAACTCAGCATTAAATAATGTAACAGTAACTGATACATTACCAGATTTTGTTCAAGAAGGAGACATAATTGCAAATCCAGATAACGGAGTAATTGACTATACAAATCGAACTATTACTTGGTCAAATTTAACAGTACCAGCAGGTGAAAATACGCTTGCTTTACGATTCTCATTAAGAATTAGACCAGCACAGTTCTCAACAGAAATAGTGAATACTGCACTAGTTTGTATACCTGACCCAGAAAGCGCAGGAGATGAACTTTGCGACGAGGGTGGAGAAGAAACAATAATAGAACCGCCAGAACCAGAAGAAGAACTTGAACCACCAGTAATAACAAAGAGTGCATCAAGCTTTGCAAATGTATCAGAAACAGGCGCAGATGTAACATATACTCTGACTGTTACAAATCCAAATGTAGATGCACTTACAAATGTAACAGTAGTAGATGACCTAGCTTCCGTTGTTCAACAAGGAGACATAATTGCAAATCCGAATAATGGTGTTATAGATTATACAAACAGAACGATTACATGGAGCGGATTAACAATACCAACAGGTGCTACAGGGCTAACACTGTCTTATACATTAAGAATTAGACCAGAAAACTTTGGTACAAACATACCGAATACAGTAAGTGTTTGTGTTGAAGTAGAAGACGAAGTGCTTTGTGATGAAGATACCGAGATTGTTCATATACCATTTGGTCCAGATGTAGAAAAATCCGGTGCTGTAACAGAAATAGATTCAAACGAAGCATTGATTACATACGCAATTACAGTTACTAATCCAAACCCAGAGATAGAATTAAACAACGTTACAGCAGTAGATTCATTACCATCTTTTGTACAAAATGGTGATGTTGTTGCAAACCCAGACAATGGAGTTATTAACTATGCAAATAGAACAATTACTTGGAGTGGAATAAACTTGGCTCCTGGTGAAACTGTTACACTAAACTATACACTTAGAGTAGATGACTCAAATTATGGTACAACAGTAGTTAACAATGTAGAAGCGTGCGTTCCAATGGAAAATGGAGCAGGCGAGCTTTGTGACGATGACTCTCACGAAGAAGAAATCGATCCAGATATAGATGCAACAATAACAAAGTCACATATAAGAATTTTACAATCAAGTGGTATAAACCAAGTAACTTACAACATTACTGTTTACAACACATCAGATATTGATATAGTAGACGCAACAGTTACTGATACACTTGATTCAGATGTACAGCCAGGATGGGTTGTAGAAGAAAGCATAACAGGAGGTGGTGTATTAAATGGAAATGTAATTACATGGTCTGGAATTAATATTCCGGTAGGACAATCTGCTTCGTTTACATATATGGTTAACTTTCCTCAAGGTACAGAGGGATCATTCACAAATAATGTAGTAATAACAGATGATGGAGAACCATTGGATGATGATGAGACAACAGTGGAAATACTAAATCCTCCTGTAATTAATGAAGAGGTTCCTCCGGCTGAAGCACCAGTTACACCAGCTACACCATTACCATCGACAGGATTACTAGGTAGCAACTTTATAATTCTATTGGTAGGAATGTTATTTATAGCAACCGGATTTACAGTAGTTACTGCAGATAAATATATGGGGTTGGGAATAGGAACATTTGTACATTCAAATTTTGTAAAACCATTAACATTAAGGGTATTTGGTAATTATGAGGATAGAGTGTTTGACGATATTAAAACAAAGCGAAAAGGAAAATAACTAAAAAAGTACCTTTCAAATCAGAAAGGTGCTTTGTACAAAACTATAAACTAATATTCACTATCTTAAATTGAGATCTAAAAAATATAAAATACATTGATTATATTTTGTCCGCTAGTTTTTCGACAATGTCCAGTTGTTTATCTATAGAATTAAGCGCATTATTCCAGTACTGCACTCCAATATTAATATTACATTCTTTTAGTATTTGTACAGGAGATTTGGATGCTCCAGCCTGTAAAAATCTTTTAATATTAGAAGAATCAGTAGTTTCTTTAAATTCTTTTTGAAATGCTTTAGATATTAGTTGACCAAAGGCATATGAATAAACATAAAAGAATGATCTAAAGTGGGAAACATATACCCACCAGTTTTCAGCACCTTCAGATTGTTCAACAGAATCGCCCATATACGAAATCATATGGTTTTTAAAGATTTCTCCAATTTGTCCAGCAGGTAAATATCCTTGTTTTCGATATTCATTATGTAATTCCAATTCAAAATTAAAGAAAGCTATTTGCCGATGTATTGTAGATATTTCATCGTTTAATTTGTCCATTAAAACTCCTAATTTTTCAATGTCTTTTAAATCTTTTAAAACTTCTTCAAACACAAAGTCTTCAAAAAATGTAGAGCTGGTTTCTGCCGTACTCATTGGAAATGAATAATTTAACGGATTTTGCTTTTTTGACAATTCAAAATGTATTGCATGTCCAAATTCATGAGCGATTGTAGTTACATCAGATAACTTTTCATTAAAGTTCAATAGCATATAAGACGGAGATTCAATAGTGTTATATGCACAAAATGCACCACTTCGCTTATTATTTTTTGGATATACATCTACCTGCCCATTTTTAAACATGTTTGCAAATATATTCGCAAAAGATGGATCAATATTTAAAAATACTGAATTACATAAATCGTATGCATCTTTAAATGTGTACTTTAAATTAACTTTACTTACACTTAAACTCCTCTCATGATATTTTAATTTTTTTACACCAAGAATTTTTGCTTTAAGCTGATAATATCTTCGAGGTTGGTCAAATCGTTTAGTTACAGCTTTTACTAAAGCTAAAACATCTTTTTCTGATACATCATCAGTTGTGAACCTTGGTTCATAAGGTTTTTTAAAACCTCTAATTTCTGCAATTGTTGTATATTGCCCTAAAACATTGTTAATTTCGTTCTCTGCAATAACTAAATTCTCTTTAAAGATTTTGTTTAGCGCATTTGCTGCAGAATCTCTTACTTTTTTATTTTTATTATCTATAAACCCAATTATTTCAGAAAAATTTTTATTTTCTTTTTTGTTTAAAGAGGTGTAAATATTTTTTACACTTCCTGCCAACAATCCTTCCAATAACTTTTCCCAATTTCTACTTCCATATTGCGCAATTCTATTTATAATTTGCTCTTCTTTTTCTGATAATAAATACTTAGACTCTGCAAAAAGCTTTTCGAGGTAATGTTTATATTTGCTTAAATCAGGACTTTCAAGAAAGACCTTTTGTTTTTCTTGAGGAATTTTTGATAGAGTTAACTCAAAAAATATCATTGAGTTATGGATTTTATCCCAATAATCTTCGGCCTTTTTTAGCTTTGCTTTTATTGATGGGTTAGATAAGTCTAAATATTGGCTTAACCAAAGATAATATATTTCACTCCCACCATGGCCAAAATTCATTGTATATTCAGAAAATTCATCCAATGCTTTTTTTAGTTGTTTAGCATCAGATAAATGCTTAGTATTATTTTTCCACTTTTTAATAAAATTAGTTGTAAAGACTTTCGCTTTTTCTCGATTTAGTTTGAAGTTATTTTTCTTTAAGCGATTGAAATTCCAAGAGGTTTTCATTGATTAATAATATGTTTAATAATTTTAGCAATCTTGTCGCTATCGTGTCTAATTAGACTTCTTTTTAATGAATCACCGGACACTGTTTTAACAACTTCTGAAGCTAATAAATTTTCTTCAATTACTCTGGAATCTTTAGACATATCGTTTACTACAGGATAAGCGTTTTCTAATGCATATCTTTTTAGTATATCATCTGGGAGTATTGCATTATTAAATAGTATATAATCAACATTTCTATTCAAATATTTTTCAATTTCATCGACATGGTCTTTTAAGCTAAATTCATAAGTTTGGCCAAATTTAGTTACTAGGTTTCCAATTAATATAAGCTTTGCTTTAGATGACTTTATATGTTTAGCAATATTATTAATTACTAAGTTTGCAATGAGGCTTGTGTATAAATCACCAGGGCCTATTATTATGTAGTCAGATTCTTTTATTACATTAACTACTTTAGTATACGTGCTAACTTTAGGCTCGGTATATAATTTATTAATTCTTAATCTGCCATCGTGTGGGTATTCTGGACTATCTATTAAATGTTCACCTTTAATAATTTCACCATTTTCATACTCAGCAACAAGGTCACATTTTTGAAGAGTTATTGGATATACCTTACCTTTTATATTTAATAATTTTTCTATATATTTTATGGCTTTTAAGTCGTCACCAACAATATCTCTTAAGGCTGTCATAAATAAATTTCCAAAATTATGGCCTTCTAAGCCATTTCCCCCCTTATCGAACCGGTATAAAAATAGCTTCCTTAGTACTTCTTGTTCTTCAATATTTTCAGCTAAAGCTAATAGGCATTGCCTAATATCACCCATAGGTAAATAACCAAACTCATCCCTTAGTCTACCTGTAGATCCTCCTGAGTCTGTTGAAGGGACAATAGAAGTTATATTAATGTTTTCTAATTTTTTTAATCCGGAAAGAACTGTAAAAGATCCAGTTCCACCACCAATAACCGTTAATTTATTTGTTCGTATTTTCATTCGCAATAATATACCACATAACTTTTAATAATATAAATCAGGTTAAACGCCACAGAATTTATTAATACAAAGAATTGATAAAGAATAATATTTTGTATTAGGCGGTATACTCTCAACTCAAACTTTTCGATTGCTTTTTGGTTGGTTTGTAATTTTACTAACAAAATTTATACCTAGTATTACTACACTGTAAAGTAATTTTCATTTTTTGCTATATGATACCTAAAAACTTTAAGAGCCTCGACATTTAATCGAGGCTCTTAG
>CAZRHM010000004.1:15958-24305 GCA_964599845.1 uncultured Candidatus Saccharibacteria bacterium | reverse complement strand
GAATGAGATTCTATACGGGCTTTACCAAGCAAAAGAAGCAATTCGTAAAAAAGGCTTTGTGATTTTAGTAGAAGGAAATTTAGATGTTGTAACTGTTTCAAAAAATGGAGATGAAAATGTTGTGGCTCCGCTTGGAACGGCATTTACACCTGCACAGGCAAAGCTATTAAAGAGATTTACAGACACCATATATTTTTGTTTTGATTCCGATACAGCAGGTGTAAATGCCGTTATCCGGAGTGTAAAGATAGCCGAAGATGAAAATTTAAAACACTTAGTAATAGATTTAGATGACTTCCAAGATTCGGATGATTTAATAAACAAAAATCCGAAATTATGGAATAAAAAATTACAAAATCCAATAGATACAATAGACTATTTAAAAGCAGAATTTGCAGAAGGACTAGATTTAGGAACAGCAGCCGGAAAAAAAACCTTTCAATCAAAAATACTTCCAATATTAAGCTTTATTAAAGATAAAGTGTCACGAACACATTATTTAAAAGATATTTCCATAATATTAGAAGTAAGCCAAGACGATTTAGAAAACTTATTAAATAATGGTGTAAAAATCCCTTTACAAATTGCGGATCCAGCACCACAAGCATCAAAGCCAGATAAAGTAGAATTAGATTCCGAAAATTTAATATTGGCAAATATAATTCAAGCTCAAAAAAATATTTGCATAAAAATAGATAAAGAATTTTGGGAAGACAAAATTTTAGAACAGCTCCACGAAATCTTATACGAAACAAACTCAAAAATAGATAAAGAGGTTTTAGAAACACTTGATCCCGAAGTATTAAATAAATATAAAGAGTTATTTGTAGCAAATATTAAGTATAAAATTGAAACAAAAGAAGACTTAAAAAAATACTACAATAGAGTTTATCTTAATAAATTAAAACAAAAAATTTTGCATTTACGAAAAGAAATAGCGGTAAACGAAGATGATGATAAAAAAATAAATGAACTTCAAAAATTGATAATTAGACTAAAAAAGCTAAGTACAAATTAATATAAGATTTTACTTTCAAACCAAATTATAATCCTACATTTTAATTTTCTTTTTTGGTTTTATATAAATAACCTTGTAGTTTTTTAAACACTTTCTCGTAACTTAGCCATCCTAAAATCACACCGGCAAAAAAAGTTCCACCAATATATAAAAAGTGAAATAAAAAAGTTAATAATTCCATTTAATAAATATAAAATCTTATAAATATTATATTATCATATAAATAAAACTAAACACGTAATATAATCACTAATGCAAAATATACAAATAGGAATTAAAACAAACGAATTTGGCCAAAATTCAGGAATTGCAATTGTAAACAAACCAAAAGGAATCACATCGCACGACGTTGTTTACAAAGCAAGAAGAAAATACGAAACAAAAAAGGTTGGTCACGCAGGTGCACTTGATCCTTTTGCCGAAGGAGTATTAATAATTCTTGTAGGAAAATCTACAAAATTAAGTAATGAATTCTTAAATTTAGACAAAGAATATGAAGCAGATATACTTTTTGGCATAAGCACAGACTCTGCCGATATTGAAGGTAGAATACTCGAAACAGAATTCAAAGTATCATTAAAATTAAATAAAGAAGACGTTATTAAAGAATTAGAATCTTTTAAGCCAAGTTATATGCAGTATGTTCCTGCTTACTCATCGGTTAAGGTAGATGGCAATAAACTCCGAAAATTAGCACGGGAGTTTGAACATAAAGTAATATATAAAAATAATAAAAAAGTATTAGAACTTTTTAAAAATAATAAGCTATATAAAGAAATTCCAATTCCTCAAAAAGAAGTTCAAATTTATTCAATAGAGCTAATAAGCCTACAACAAAAAACTTTAAAACAAATTAAAAATGAATACGATTTTGAAATAAAAGTTAAAGATTCGCCAAGCAAATTCAATATTGCAAAAGTTAAAATTAAGTGCTCAAAAGGAACTTATATTAGATCTTTAGCTGAAGATATCGGAGAAAAGTTAAATACAAAATCCATGCTTGTAGCATTAAAAAGAACTGCAGTTGGTGATTTTAAAATTAAAGATTCGATTGAGCTGTAGAGATAGTACTTATCACTGTGTAATTTATAGATTTTCTACTATCCAACAACAAAAAAAACACATTTACTACAATGTTTAAAAATATAATGGAACTAAGTGTAAGTAGATTATTTTCTTCTTTTAAAAAGCTTGTTTTTTTGAACTTTACTTCCAAAAGATTCAGAAGCAGAAATAACATATCTTCCTTTTACCCTTCTTCTTTTTATAACGTTTCTTCCGTTTTTAGAAGAGTTTCTGCTCATAAAGCCGAATTTTCGGATTCTTGTTATTTTACTTGGTTTGTAGGTTGGTCCTTGTGTTTTAGCCATAGTCAGTACAAATTACTCATGATTATAATATGTAGATGCAATTATTACAAATGATATTTGTTGTAAAGAAGACAGTTTTGGACTCTTTTTGTTTGTTTTAAAAAGCTAAAGGTATAAAATACTGTATGACTAAAAAGCAAAAAGTACTTTTTATATTTTTTATGGCAACACTAGGTTTTACTGGTACAATTATGCTTATAGCAGCTTTAATAAGCCAGAATCCAATTAAGTTTGAAGAACCTGTAATAGAAGAAGAGCAGAGAGTTTTAGGAATCAATCCACCATTACAAATTCCAAATTTAAACCAAAGTGTGCCTGTTACAAAACTTGAGTGGGGTAAAAATATTAAATCTGGCTATAGTACTGCAACTGATAAAAATGTAATTATCACTCAAAAAAATTCTGAGAATATTGTTATTCAAAGAATTAATTCACTGTATTTACCTGAAAATTTGTACGAATTACCCTTAGACTCACAAAACATTAAAGTTTATAACGATTTATCCGTATCTTATATAATTCAAAATGCACCGTTTACAGAACAAAAGTTAATTTTAAAAGAAGGTGAAAATCAAACAGAATTTGAACTATCTTTCGAAAATGAATTTATTCTCGACTACTTTTTTGAACCAGAAGAAAATCTTTTTTATTTACTTACTCTTACAAAAAATGATTTTTTAAAGGTTTATATACTTTTAAACAACAGGGAATCAGAAGAAATTTATAGAACAAAAACAAATAGTAGAAACGCTAAAATCATAAACGTTAGTAAAACATTAAATTCAGTTAATTTAAAAATTCAAAATACTTGCATTGTTATTAATTTAAGTAAAAAAGAACATAATGAAGATAAGTGTTTTTATATTAAGCACACAGATTTAGATTTTAATTTGTTAATAAATTCCGACGAACTCTTGTATATAAATACAGCTGATGGTCAAATTAAAAAGCTAATTAAGATTAACGAGCTATACTCGTACGATAATTTCACTGTAAATGGTAGTAACCTATATTATCTGCGTGGTGATGCATATTTATCTTCACAAAAAAATATTTACTATATAGATCTTAATAATTTAAAAAATAAAAAACTTAACGTAGATTTACCACAAGCATCAATTAAAAGAATCTTTTTTGTAGATAATAATGTATGCTTAATATTAAATAGCGATATTGAACCAATAATATGTAATGTAGAATCTAACGAATTTACAAATGATTCAAATGACATTGCATACACTGACTCGATATACGAAGGCTGGAAAAAACTAAGTTTAAATACAGGGTTTAGTGAACTAGAGTTAATAAATCAAACACCAATAGTATATTCTAATTCTGCTTTTTGAATTTTTTAATATAAGTTTTTGGATTATTTTTCTTCTTTAGAAACCTCTTCTGATTTTGTTTCAGCAGTTTCAGTAACTTCAGCTACAACCTCTTCTTGCTCTTCAGGCTCGTTTTCAGTAACATCATTTATTGATGCGTCTAAATCTTTACCATGTTTAAGAGTAGTTGCTGCCTTACCAATTCTATCTCGTAAGAAGTAGATTTTAGATCTTCTTACATTTGCATGTTTAACAATTTCAATTTTTGGGATATTTGTAGAATAAAGTGGAAATATTTTTTCTACACCAATTCCGTAGCTAACTTTTCGTACAGTGAAAGTTATTGTTATACATTTTACTTTAATTGCTATAACGATACCTTTAAATTTTTGTACCCTTGTTTTGTTTTTTTCTCTAATTAATGTATCCACTATTACAGTATCACCAACACTAATGTTTGGTCTTTTAATCATTTGTTTTTTTTCTAATGCATCAATTGCGTTCACGTTTTACTTTTTAAAAAATATATTTTAACGGCTAGAGCGATTATATCAGTAAATCATAAATATTTGCACATGTTTTTTACAATATTTTACGAATCTAAATCCACACTTTGCGAAATAAGCTTAATCTCTTGCAGTTGTTTTCGAATTTCTCGAAGTGCTACTTCAATTGCTCTAAGCCTTGATGCTACTTTATAGTCTCTTGGGTCTGATCCTAAAAAATAGCTAATAGGTTTTTTGAATAAATCTGCAAGTAATATTAATTTATCTACTGGTGGAGCAATTCTGCCTGCTTCGTACCCACTTATTGTTTTATCTGTTACTCCTAATGCTACACCTACTTGTAATTGAGACATTCTGGATTCTATTCTTGCCGTTTTAATTTTTTCTGCAAGCTCACTCATCATCTTAGTTTTTCTTTCTTCGTCCACCTGAAAAATCTGATCGTTAGTTGTAACAGTAGGAAATCTCACATTGGTATATTTAAAATATAGTACTTGATTTTAGCAAAGACTAATAAAAACGCAAAGTACAAAAGCCCACTATTCTGGTAATAAAAGCAATTTAATATTTAATTTATTGTAGAGTTTGACTATAGATATTTGGTATATAATTAGTGAAAATAAGTACTGTGGGAATAAAATTTATTACGCCAAAAAAAGAGAAAGAAATATTAAATACAGGGGAATACACAAGAGTTGTAGGTATAGATGAGGCTGGTAGAGGTTGCTGGGCCGGACCAGTATCGGTAGGAGCTTTTGTATACACAATGCCACATAAATATATTAAAGGAATTACCGACTCAAAACTACTAAATTTTCAAAAACGAGCCTTAATTTATAATAAGCTTATAACTTGGGATCACTTTATACACATTAGCGATATAGATTCGATTAACAACTTAGGAATTGGTAAAACTGTAGAGAATTTAATTTCTGAAATTGTTGAAATGTTTGACGATGGAAAAACTTTTTTTATTATTGACGGACAGTTTAAAAGAAACTTTGGAAAAAATACTCTAAAAGTTGTAAAAGCAGACTTAAACTATTATTCTGTAGGTGCAGCATCGATTTTGGCAAAGGTAAAAAGAGACAGAATTATGTCCAAGTACCATAAAGTCTTTCCAGATTATGGCTTTGACAGGCATAAAGGTTATGGGACTCTAAGTCATCGAATGGCTTTGCAAAAGTATGGGATTTGTGAGCTGCATAGAAAATCATTTAAGCCAATAAAATTATTCTGATATAAATATGAGTAGTAAAACCGTTTTTATTATATCTACATTTTTTTTAACTATTACCACAATTGTTTTTACTATCAATTTATACCAATGGTTTACATTTAATAATTATTTTGATAACACATTAAAAGCTAACGATATATGGATAAGTCCAAGAAATGCGGCTATTTCCAATTTGAAATTTGCAAACTCTTACAAAGGATTTATTAGCGAGTTTAATGTCAAGAACAGTTTTATTGTTCTAAACTTAAATTCAGGACCAAAATATTTGGATATTAGTAATCTTTCTAATGCAAAAATAATATTTAGAGAAAACTTTGAAATAGGAGGAGGATATTTAGAGAAGAAAATTAATATAGATGAAATTGATAATTATGCAGACAGATCAAAATACGCAAAGGTAACTCTAGTCGAAAGTATATTAGTCAATAAAATAAATGTTTTAAGTATTGAATTATCAGAAAATGAAATTAAATAATCAAAACTTATTAAATATATTTATTATTATTCTAGCGATAGTGATGGGAGTTCTTACACTGGTATTATCTTCAGATTATAAAAAAAGATTATTTAAAATTGATCAAATTGCAGATGAACATTATTTTATATACGAATTTGATAATAAAAAAGTTAATTATATTTTAGAAAAAATAAATGAAACCAATTATTTAACTATTGATTCGGATAGCGGTACAGCAATATTGGAGCTTTTCAATTATAATGACGAAAATCTAAGTTTAATATTTAAGAGTTGGCAAAAAGGAAGCGGTGGAGTGATCATGCCTCCCGATTCATGTAACAATTTTATAGTTGAATTAAGGTATATTGAATCTTTTGATTTTGATAATATAAATCAGGTTATTGTTCATAATAAGGAAGAAGAAGCTGAAACAAAATTTTTATTAAAAGACTTTTATTGTCAATGAAATTTAGAAATATCATCAAACAAACACTTGTTTTTTTTACATTATTTATAAGTTTAGGTATATTTGTTTCTGATTCACCCACTTTTGAGTTTAATGTAAATGCAGCATGTTTAAATGGTTGTTGTAGCGATTGTGACCCTCGATGTACAACATGGATTACTACAGATCCGTGCCACACTACTTGTTATGATGTAATTAGTTGTGGCGATGGTTCGCAAACATGTGGCTCTTGTCCATCTACAGATGGGGGAGGTAGTGGTTCTGGTAGTGGCTCAGGAAGCGGTTCTTCGGGCGGAAGTGGTGGAAGTTGTACTACGCAAGAATACCCAGATCCCCAGGTTCAGAGTCCAGGAGTAGGTGGAAGTAACTCAGCCGAGGTTGTTAACCTACCAGTAACAGTACAATGGAGAGGTAACCAAGGAGGTGGTACAACTAACTGGGGACAAAATTGTCCATCCAATACAAATAGATTTAGAGTTCGGTTACGTCAATCTGATTCGTTAACGAGCTGCAGTGGTGGCTCTTGGGTTTCTGCACACTCACCAGATTGGAGAGCTCCAGGTCACTTTAACCCTTCAAACAACACAACTTACACACATCAATTGCAAAATCTTGTTGAACCTGGAAATATTTACTGTTGGAGTGTTTTAAAATCGAATAGTGGGGGTGTTCAATTCAAAACTTCCAACAATCGAAGATTCGTTATAAATAGCGCACCAACTTTGGTAAATTCAGGTTTTATAAATCCAGACACATGTGGAAATGGAGTGTCTGGAAGATTAGGACAAACAAACGTTACAAATCCAGTAACTTTTTCACTAAGTTATACAGACTCAGAGGCAGATACATTTAGAGATATAAGATTATTATTTTTACCTACCTCAGGGCCATATGCCGAAAACAATCTATTAGTAGAGGACGAAGCAGTTTTATTTAATAAAGTTGCACAAGCACAATCAGCAGGATACATGTTTTACTTTGGAGATAATAACGATCCGCAAACTGGAGTAAGAATAATTAATAGTACTGCAAACTGGAGCCCTTTAAGAACTAATGGAAATTGGGGATCAGATATAGGTACAACATCGGTTTTAGGTGTAAATGCAAATACAAACGGAACACAAGGAGCTGGAAATGCAGAAGCTACATTTAACTTTCAATTTAATAACTCATTTCCATCTGGAGACTATAATATTTATGCAACAGGTGTTCAGTGGAATGGCTCAAATTATTCAACAGCAATGTCTTCAGATGCAACAGCAACTAGCAATATTGTATACAGAAGAATTGGTACATGGTCGGTAGATACAGGATTACCATTAATAACACTTAATCAACCTCAATTTTTACCTGGAAATCAGTTTAATTTTACTTGGAATGCTTCGGATTCATCGTCTGGGTTACAAAGTATTCAGCCATATATATATGGAAGTGCAAACGGAGGACAACTTTCTGATTTAACTGGTGGCTTTACAATTAATACCCCTGGTACACCACAAACTTACCCAGCTAATGCGGCAAATGCAAACATAACCATTGCTAATTTAGGTACTCAAAGAACATACCAAGATTTAACACCTGGCTTAGGGATTGAATACTTTTTTAGATTATATGCAATAGATAATGCCTGCAACAGAACAGGGCCAGTTACAGCATCAGGACAAAATGTACAACCATGGCTAATGGCAATTAGAGGGGCAATTTCTGCAATTAGTGGAATTACAAACATTACAATTCCTAACACACAGTTTCAGGCTCCAGTTGGAAACTATAGCGCACAAGCATTACTTTCTACTTTAGGAGTACTTAGTGGTACTTCAGATATTCCTGGATCTAACGTATCTGGCATTAATGCATATGCAACTGAATATAATGACAACGCTGCTAATCCACCATTTACATCGACACATACGAACTGGTATTCACACTATTTAGCTAGAGTTAACCAAACATCTCCAAGCCTAA
>CAZRHM010000004.1:9724-15948 GCA_964599845.1 uncultured Candidatus Saccharibacteria bacterium | reverse complement strand
CTGTAACAAGTATTACAGGAAATATTTCTAATGCATTAAGTGGTACAGCAAATCAAAAAAGAATTTGGACAATTGATAATAGCGTAAGCGTTGCATCAGGTACAGTCTGTGACTTACAAGGTATTATTTTTATTAACGGAGATTTAACAATAGAGCCCGATTTAACTTCTAGTAATCAAACTAACGGTTGCATATTTATTATAAATGGAGACTTAAATATCGGAACTGGAACAAACAAAACCAATTTGCCAACATCATCGCCAACCCTTGCCAGTTACGATACAGTAGAGGGATTCTTTGTAGTGAACGGTACTTTTAATACGTCATCAGATGATTTAGGATCAGGTAACAAATGGGATGGATTAATGATACATGGAGGATTATTCGCAACAAATGTTGAATTAAACAGAAACATAAATAGTGCTGCTAATGGCTTACAACCAGCAGAATTGTTTGTATACAACCCAAAATATAAGGAATTATTCCGCGATGAACTATCTACTAGGGTATACTCCATTAGAGAAAAAATTAATTAATGAAGGTCGAAATAAATTCTTCTAAAGAAATAAATAAAATTTATAGATTAAATGCTGATTCTATTACTGAATCGATAGACTATGTAGTTCAAAATGAAAATATTACCAGCAAGGTAACTATAAAGGCAGTACTTAACAATAATAGTAAATTTGATTTTGAAGGAAAATTAGTAGTTTTAACAGGAGCTAAAAATGCGAATTTGTTTTTAAAAATTTCTGTTTTAATGCTAGACAATAAGTCTAGATCAAGGGTTATTCCAGGGTTGGAAATAAAAGAAAACGATGTAAAAGCAGGACATGCAGCAACTGTTGGTTTTTTAGATAAAAATCAGATGAACTATTTAACATCACGAGGGCTTAGTGTAAACCAGGCAACCAATTTGTTAGTTGAAGGATTTATTAAAAGTTAAGTCCTCACTATTCTGATTTATAATCAATCTTCAAATTAAAAGTTGCACCTTCACTAGCATTGTAATTTCCAGAGATTGCTACAAAATCTAAACGTAAAATACAAGGTGAATCTGCTGGGGGTTCAGTTAAATTAACTTCTAAAAATACTTGTTCTGGGAAACTTTCGTCAACTAAAACATGATGGTTCAGCGTATGACAAGCAGATGGCATTTCTCCAGTTAATGCGTATTCCCATTCATTATTTCCTAAATACCTTGCACCAGATTTAAATCCACCTACTTCTTTTATAATGCTATTTGAATCTTCGTAAATTTTTTTGGCTTTATCAGAGCTTTCTTCAGTATAAATTGGATCAGATGGATCTACATCTACACCGCCATCGAGTTCAACCACATTAAATGTTAAATTTGTATTTTTCTGAGCATCAAAAGTTCCAGCTTTTTCGAATGGCTGTATTACTTGAGCACAAATTAAATCACCACCAGATTTTGGATTAACATTTAAAATTATATTCACAGCATTAGTAGAGATTGTAATTTCTTCACTTGCGCTATAACAAGGAGTTGGAAATTCTCCAGTAATTTTATACTCCCAGGTATTATTTTTTGAATATTCAGCTTCTAAAATAAAGCCGGAAGATTCTAAACTTATATTTGTAGGTTCCTTTATTCTGTTAAAATTTAATATAATAAAAAGAAATTGAGCTATTACTATAAAGCACAAAAAAGCTATAATTAAGTGAGTGGTTTTAAAATTCATAACAGTTTATAGTTAATTAACTATATTAGTCTAACAATTTTTAAAAGGAAGTAAATATGGATAAAGAACAAATACAGCAAATAAAGCAAAAGCCAATAACAAAACAAATTGTAATGGGAATATTGGCATTTGTAACAATAGTAGTATTGTTTTTTGCAACGGACTTATTATTAGGTTTAAACAATACACAAAAAATCTTAGATTTATTTAAAGGTGCAACAGGTACACATCAAAATAACGATTTAGAAGAATCTTTACCTTTAGCAATAGTGATGAGCGAAGGACCATTCGAAACTTACGAAAATTTTGCATCAATTCAAGTTGTATCAAACAAAGAAATTGAAATAGAAGAAAATCAAAGACTGAATCTGATTGAGATGCCTAAAGATCCACTTTCTAACGACTATGAATATGTACTGGAAATTACAAACCTAGGGATAGGTGATTCTACAGTTCGTGTAAATTTTAAAGAAAAAATTAAACCAGAAAATATTGAACAGTTTGGAATTCGAATAACTAGATACTCATACAGCTTGCCAACTGGACAAACAAAATTCGAACCATGGCCTAACACAACTTATGTTTCCGATGGATCTGATTTACTTGCTTTTGTTACAAAAAACAGAAGATTGCTTTCTACTTTTGAACCAAACGATTTAGTAGATTTAAATAAAGAATACTTTTTGTATACAAATGTGCCCGAAATAATGCTTCAAAGAGATGCAGCAGAAGCATTAAAAACAATGGTTAACACAATGCAAAATGAAATTGGAAAAAATGTAGTAATTGCATCTGGGTATAGATCTTATAATAATCAAGTTCAGACATATAGTGGGTGGGTAAGACAGCTTGGGCAAAAAGAAGCTGATAATATTTCAGCTAGACCAGGCTACAGTGAACACCAACTAGGGACAGTGGTAGATTTATTTAGTGAAGATTCTGGTTTAGACTTTACAGCAGCATTCGATACTTCACCTGCTGGACAATGGCTTTTAGCAAATGCACATAATTTTGGCTATATACAAACATATCCAAAAGGATCAGAAAACATTACTGGTTATGCATACGAAGCTTGGCATTGGAGATACATTGGTATGGAAAATGCAAAAGAATTGAAGGAATCAGGAAAAATTTGGTTTGAATGGGCCAGTGATAAATTAAATACTCAAACAAGGAGTCAAGAATAGAATTTTACAGATGCGGCTGCAAGTTTTACTTGCAGCCGCAAACCAACACCGCAGGCATCTTTAAAACTTCCAAATACTAACTTTACAAATACTTTACTTTACAAAAATTAGGTTTGCTATTTATACTTTGTTTCTTAATTAATAATTAGTAGCTATGCATAAAAAAACAATAAAGTATTTATCTATAATTCTAATTTTCTCTACATTTTTTATAGCAAGCTTTACTCAAGTTTTTGCAAAAGCAAACCCAATTCAAAAACATCCTAATAACCCGCACATATTTTTGTTTAGAAATAAGCCAACCTTATTAATAACTTCTGCAGAACACTATGGAGCAGTAAGTAACCTTGACTTTAAATTTAACAAGTATTTAAAAACTCTTAAAAAGCATGGATTTAATTATACAAGAATTATTGGAGGGAGTTACATCGAAACAAGTTACAATAACGTTGCAGGTTTAGGCTATAACAATACACTAGCGCCAAAGCCTGGAAGATTTATATCTCCATGGGTTAGATCAAATGCACAAGGGAGCTACATTGGTGGAGGAGGAAAATTTGATTTAAATAAATTTAACAATGCATATTTTAAAAGGTTAAAAAAATTTGTAAGATCTGCTTCAAAAAAAGGAATTGTTGTAGAAGTAACATTATTTTGTGTAATTTACGATCAGAATAAACATTGGTTAGTTAATCCAATGAACACAAAAAATAATATAAATAGCTTACCAGAAATAACATACGATCAGGTTTATAAAAATCCATCCGGAACTTTATGGGATTATCAAAAAGAATATGCCGAAAAAATGGTAAAAGAGCTCGCAGAATTCGATAATGTATTTTTCGAAATAATGAATGAACAATATTACACAGGAAAAGTTTCTGATTCATGGACAAACGCAATGATTAATGTAGTCGATAATGCAATGGGTAATAACAAAAAAATGATTGCTTTAAATCTAGGGTCCGACAACTACAAAGCATCTTCGCTAAATTCAAAAGTTAGCTTATTAAATTTACATTATGCTCATGCAAATTCACCTATAACAAACAGACACTTAAAAGTACCAATAGGTTTTGACGAAACAGGAAGAGGTAGCAAAACAAACGAACAATTCAGAAGGCAGGGCTGGGAGTTCATCTTTTCGGGCGGCGCATTGTTTAACCACTTAGACTTTTCATTTGCCCCTAAAAAAGAAAATGGAACTTTTAAAGTCCCTGAAGAGACACCTGGAGGAGGTAATAAAGCATTACGAAAACAACTTTCCGTTTTAAAAAAGTTTATATATTCATTCAAGTTTGAACTTATGAATCCAGGTATAGGTTTTATTAAAGCAAAGCCATCTGGAAGTTCAGCACTTGCACTTTCAGAAAAAGATAAACAATACGCAATCTATGTAAGAAATTCAACAAACCAAAATCTTACAATTGAAACAGCAAATGCAAAGTATAAAGTAAGTATTATTGATATAATAACTGGAAAAGTTCTTAAAAAACATAAAGTTAATGTGCAGAATAATACATTAACAATTGAGTTACCTAAAAATAATGAAATTGCTGTAAGTATTAAAAAGGTTAAATAATCTACTATTATAAAATTAAAACAAATATAATCTATTAATGTTTTATTCAGTACAAAATTATATTAGTCAATTATTTATTAACAAGCACCTGTCTTGTACTGGAGAATGTCTTTATTGTTGTTTAACAAAATCTACTATTCAGTTTTGTGAACAAAACACAAGCTCAATTGTAATTCAGCCAATAAACGCGATTTCATCGTTAATATATGCCTTATTCGGTTTTATAATTTATATTAAGTACGGAAAAGAAAATAGAGGGATTGCATTATCGTTTATGTTTGTTAGTTTTTTTATCTCAGTATTTTCTTATTTTTACCATGCTACTGATTCTTACCTAGGCTTAATTTTAGATATTACCTCCATGTATTTATTGTCTGTAATGATTTTAAGCATATCTATTAAAAGATACTTTTATTTATCAATAATTAAAACACTTATTTTATATACATTGATTTTAGTAACTTCTGTAATTACACTTGTTATTGTAGGCTCTGTGTATGGTGCAATAATTTTTGTGTTTCACATTATAGTGGCTACATTTTCAGAAATTTTATATATAAAGTTAAAAAGAAAAGTTTTAAAACAAGTTAGGTTAATTGTAATTTCAATAGCAACTTGTGCTGTGGCTTTTATACTTTGGAGTACCGATGCAATATTACACGATTGTTTTACAAATAAAGCCCCGTTCCTAAATGCCCACGCTTGGTGGCACGTGCTAACGTCCTTTTCACTATATTTCGTAGCCAAATTTTTTATAAAAAATTCTTTGAAAAATAAAAAATCTCTTTAATTACCTTGATAAAAAAAGCTTTTCTTGGCATAATCCTAACTGTTTGCTTTTAAAAAGCATAAAAAGTTGGAAAAAAATACGAAATTGGTTATTCACATTATGTATTTAAGCTGATATAATTCATAACCTACGGTAAAAATATTTTATATTTATATTTTAAAAACAACCAAATGGCAGAATTTCAAAGAAAGAAACCACATGTAAATGTAGGTACTCTTGGTCACATTGACCATGGTAAGACAACACTAACAGCAGCTTTAGTTGCTTATTCAAATAGACAAGGTTGGACTGAAGGTGGAAAAAAATACGAAGATATCGCAAAGGGAGGTATTGCAAGAGCAGGATCTAACAAGATTGTAACTGTTGCATCTTCTCATGTAGAATATGAATCACCAAATAGGCACTATGCACACATTGACTGTCCAGGTCACAAGGACTACATTAAAAATATGATTACAGGTGCTGCACAAATGGACGGAGCTATATTAGTAGTTTCAGCAGCAGATGGTCCAATGCCACAAACAAGAGAGCACGTTCTATTAGCAAAACAAGTTGGTGTAAAACACTTAGTTGTTTTCGTTAACAGATTTGAAGACGATATGGATGCAGACTTAATCGAATTGATTAAAGAAGAAGTTAAAGACATCCTAACTAAATATGGTTACGATGCAGACAAAGTTCCATTTGTAGTTGGTTCAGCACTTTATGGAGTGACTGGTGAAAAAGACGGAGACGAGAAAATGGCAGAATTACTTGCTGCAATGGACGAAACTATTCCAGAACCAGTAAGAGAATTAGACAAACCATTCCTAATGGCTGTAGAAGATGTATTCTCTATCGAAGCAACTGTCCATCTACAGGCGGATCTGTCAAATTGTTGCTGATGATTACTTCGAGGCTAGCATTGACTTCGAGCCCGCCAATATTCAGATCAACAAGATGGCCTACTCTATCTTCCA
>CAZRHM010000004.1:4392-9714 GCA_964599845.1 uncultured Candidatus Saccharibacteria bacterium | reverse complement strand
AAGATGTATTCTCTATCGAGGGTAGAGGTACTGTTGCTACCGGTAGAATTGAAAGAGGTGTCGTTAAAGTTAACGATGTAGTAGACCAAGTTGGTTTAATGGAAGGAACAAAAGATCTTACAATCACAGGTGTAGAAATGTTCAAAAAATCATTAGATCAAGGTCAAGCTGGAGACAATGTTGGATTGTTAATTAGAGGTATTAAAAGAGAAGATATAGAAAGAGGTCAAGTATTGGCTGCTAAAGGTTCTATCAAACCACACACTAAGTTCAAAGCAGAACTTTACATCTTATCTAAAGATGAGGGTGGTAGACACACAAGCTTTGGTAATGGATACAGGCCACAGTTCTTTGTAAAAACAGCAGACGTAACTGGTGAAATCAAATTACCAGAAGGGCAACCAATGGTAATGCCAGGTGAAAACGTAACTGTAGAAGTTGAACTAGTGACTCCAGTTGCAATTGAAGAACAAATGTCATTTGCAATTAGAGAAGGTGGTAAGACAGTAGGAGCAGGAATTGTTACAGAGATTATCGAATAAACCAATAAAGAGTCCCGAAAAAATTGGGACTCTTTAAAGTTATTTTATAAAGCACATTAAAGTAAGGTTATGCAAAAAATAAGAGTAAAAATAATTGGATATGACCACAGAGTAGTGGATAAGGCCACTGAAGATATTTGCCGAAAGGTTATAGACACTGGTGCAAAAATCAAAGGCCCTGTTCCGTTACCAAATAAAAAATGGAAAATAGCGGTTCATAAAAGTCCACATATTGATGCAAAATCTAAGGAGCACTTTGGCCTAATAGAACATGTGCGATTAGTAGATATTTTAGAACCAAATGCAAATACTATAGAAACGCTTACTCACATGCAGTTATCTGCTGGAGTAGATGTTGTAATAAAATAATTTAGAAAAAGAATAACATCATAGAATAATGAAAGCACTGATAGGAACCAAAATAGGAATGACACAAATATTCGATTCAGAAACTGGAAAAGTTACACCAGTAACAATTCTGGATGTATCTGAAAACATAGTAGCTAAAGTGTTTAAAAAAGACGATAAAGTAAGCAAAATCGAAATAGGTAAGGGTAGAGAAAAAAAATCAAACAAAGCTGATTTAGGTAATTATAAACATTTAAAATATGTTCCTAAATATAAAGAAGTAATAAATTACAGTGACGAAATCGAGCAAGGTAATGAGTTAAAAGCTGATTTGTTTAAAGAAGGAGATAAAGTAGATGTATCAGGAGTATCAAAAGGTAAGGGGTTTACAGGCGTAATAAAAAGATGGGGCTTTAAAGGAGGTAAAAGAACTCACGGTCAATCAGATAGAGAAAGAGCACCAGGCTCAATTGGAGCTGGTACAACAATGGGTAGAGTAACAAAGGGCTTAAAAATGGCAGGAAGGCATGGAAGAGCAAATAGAACAATTAAAAATTTAAAAGTGATAACTGTGGATTCAAATAACAATACAATAGCAGTTGGTGGAAGTATTCCAGGTTTTAAAGGATTTAAAGTAGTAATTAAAAAAGCAGATTAAAATAAAATGAAAATAGACGTACTTGATCAAAAAGGAAAAAAGACAACACAAATAGAATTGGATAAAAACATTTTTGGAATAAAAGTAAATCCAAAAGTAATTTCTCAATATCTATACATGTATTTGTCAAATCAAAGGCAATCAAATGCACACACTAAAGATAGATCAGAAGTTAGAGGAGGAGGAAAAAAACCATATAAACAAAAAGGAACCGGAAGAGCAAGATTTGGATCAAGTCGAAATCCAATTTGGACAGGTGGTGGAGTTTCTATGGGACCTACAAACTTGGCTAACTACAAAAAATCAATAAATAAAAAATTTAAAAAAGCAGTCTTAAAAAATGTTTTATCTTATAAAGTAAGTAACAACGAATTAAAAGTTATTAACGAATACAAAATTCAAGAAGATAAACCTTTAACAAAACAAACAGTTGAATTACTAGAAAAAATTGCAAATGAATCAAAAAAAGCTCTATTAGTTATTCAAGAATACAATAGCAAAATTATTGATTCATTTAATAATCTTAAAAACGCAAAAGTAGTAAATATTAAAGAACTAAATTCTTACGATATCTACAATGGAGGTACAGTAATATTTGAAGAAGAGGCTCTAAAATATATAACAGAAAATCTTAAAAAGTAAAATGAATATACTAAGAAAACCGGTTGTTACCGAAAAAAGTATTAATGAATATAAAACTGAGAGTAAAGTAACTTTTGAAGTAGATTTAAAAGCTAATAAAATAGTTGCTGCAAAAGTTTTAGAAAATGTTTTTGGAGTTACAGTGGAAGGTGTGTGGGTAAATAACAGACTAGGAAAAAAAGGCATGGATAGAACTAGAAGAAGAGAGGTAAACATAAAACCAAATAAAAAAATAATGGTATTTAAATTAAAAAAAGGAGATAAAATAGATATTTTTAATCAATAATGGCACTTAAAACATTCAAACCAACAAGCGCAGGAATTAGACATGCAGTTTTGATCGATAGATCTGAATTATCGAAAGAAAAACCATTCAAATCTCTTACAAAAAATGTTGCAAGAAAAGTTGGAAAAAACAATAGGGGTATAATTACAACCAGACACAAATCTGCTGGAGCAAAAAAGCTTTATAGAGTAATCGATTTAAAAAGAGATAAGCATAACATCCCAGCAATTGTTGAATCAGTAGAATACGATCCTAATAGAACAGCATTCATATCTTTACTAAAGTATGCAGATGGAGAAAGAAGATATATTTTATCTCCAGATAATATTAAAGTAGGAGAAGAACTAATGAGTGGAGATGAAGCACCAATAAAAGAAGGTAATGCACTACCATTAAAAAAGATTCCTCAAGGAACAATGGTACATGCAGTAGAAATGTGGCCAGGGCAAGGAGCAATGATTGGTAGATCTGCTGGAACAAGTATTCAAGTAATGGGTGGTGATAAAGGATATGTACAACTAAAAATGCCAAGTGGAGAATTTAGATTAGTAAATGAGAATTGTTATGCTACAATCGGTACAGTATCAAATCCAGATCAAAAAAATATAAAATTAGGTAAAGCAGGTAGAAAAAGAAGAAAAGGAGTTAGACCTTCCGTTCGAGGAGTTGCAATGTCAATTAAGCACCCTCATGCAGGTGGTCAAGGTAAATCGGGACGTCATGGTACTGGTGGGCCCGCAAAAGATAAATGGGGTAATAAAATTGGAATCAGAACTAGAAAAAACAGAAAAGTAACAAGTAAATTTATAATAAAGAGAAGAAGCTCAAAGAACAAATTCAAAAAATATAAAACAATAATTTAAGTAACTATTATGGCAAGAAGTTTAAAAAAAGGACCGTTTATAAATCCAAGATTAGATAAAAAAGTAGAAAGCGCAAAGTCTGGTGGAGGATCAAAGTCAATTAAAACTTGGGCACGAAATTCTACTATTACGCCAAAAATGGTTGGTTTAACATTCGAAGTACATACTGGAAAATATTTTACAAAAGTTTTTGTAACAGAATCTATGGTTGGATATAAATTAGGAGAATTTGCACCAACAAGAAAATTTACTGGGCACAGTAAAAAAGGAAAGATTGCAAAAGCAACTGGTTCAACAGGTAGAGTTGATTAATTATAAATACAATTTATTACATAAATGGAAAACTTAAAAGCAGTAGCAAAAAATGTAAGAGGATCAGCACAAAAAATGCGGATTCCTGCTCGAGTAGTAATTGGTATGGGAGTGGAAGAAGCAGTACCAGTACTTGAATACATGGAAAAAAAGGCAGCAGCAGATATTAATAAAGTATTAAAAAGTGCTGTAGCAAACGCTGTAAATAATTATAAAAAAGAAGTTAAAAATCTTTATGTTAAGAACATTATAGTAGGAGAGGGAGTAAAATATAAGAGATTTAAACCAAAGGCAAAAGGAATGGCAAGCCCTATATTTAGAAGATTTAGTAACATCACTGTATTTTTAGCAGAAATAGAAGAGAAAAAAGTACAAAAAGAAAAGAAAAAACAAACGAAAACAACAACAAATAAAGTGAATAAATAGGGCTTTATTTGTTATAATTGGAAACTGCATAAGCAGAGTAATAATATATAAATTAATAATATAAATGGCACGAGGCGCACACAAAGTAAATCCAATAGGATTTAGAATAGGTGTAAATAAAAATTGGCAATCAAGATGGTATGCATCAAAAAAAGATTATGCAGACAAATTCTTGAGCGACGATAAAGTAAGAAAGCTGATTAACGATAAATTAAAAAACGCAGGCGTTGCTTCTGTTATTATTAAAAGGTCTATTAATAAAGTAGTTGTAGAGATTCATGTAGCAAGACCAGGTGTAGTTATTGGAAAAGGAGGATCTGCAATTAATGACTTAAAAAAAGATCTGGAAAGATTATTAAAAGAAGACGTAGAACCAAAGATTTTTGAAGTAAAAAACCCTGAAATAGTAGCTAAATTGGTAGCAGAAAGTATCGCTATACAATGCGAAAAGCGTATTGCACCAAAAGTAGCTGCAGAAAGAGCAGTAAAAGCAGCTGCAGAATCACGAAAAATAAAAGGTATAACAATTTGGATTGGTGGAAGAATTAGAGGTGCAGAAATGGCAAGAGTAGAAAAATTCCCATGGGGAGTAGTACCAAGACACACATTAAGAAACGATATTGATTATGCATTTGCAGAAGCACAGGTTCCAGGAGCTGGAAAACACGGTATTAAAGTTTGGATAAATAAAGGAGAAAAAAATTCATATCAAATAGACTAAAATAATATGCAACCTAAAAATAGAAAATACAAAAAAGAGTTTAGAGGCAAAATGAGAGGTTTATCTACAAGAGGTAGTAAACTTGCTTACGGGGATTTTGGTTTGCAGGCATTAGACAGAGGCTGGATAAATGGACAACAAATTGAAGCAGCCAGAAAAGCAATTGTAAGGCATACAAACAGAAAAGGAAAAACTTGGCTAATGGTTTTTCCACATAAACCATTTACAGAAAAAAGTGCAGAAACAACTAGAGGTGCAGGTAAAGGAGATGTAGCAGGATATGTAGCAGTAATAAAACCAGCTAGAGTAATTTTTGAAATAGGTGGCTTACCTGAAGACATAGCAAGAGAATCACTAAAATTAGCAGCACAAAAATTACCTTTAAAAACAAGAATAATTACTAAGTAAAATGGCCGAAGCAAAAAAAGAAACTAAAAAAACAGTTAAAAAGTTCGACGTATCTAAATTATCATTAAATGAAGCAAAGTTAGAATTGCAAAAAATTAGATTAAAAGTATTAACAG
>CAZRHM010000004.1:0-4382 GCA_964599845.1 uncultured Candidatus Saccharibacteria bacterium | reverse complement strand
GAAGAGACAAATACTAGTAAAATTAAAAAAATAAAAAAACATATTGCAAGACTTTTAACTACACAAAGTAATAAATAAAAAAAATGGCGGAAGCAAAAAAAACAACTAAAAAAACAAAAAAAATAGATTCAAATAAAGAAGTTGCAAATAAAGTTAAAAAAGCTTTAACAGGACTAGTAGTTTCTCAAAAAACTCCTAACACAGCAACAGTAAGAGTTGAGTCTAAATATCCGCACCCAAAATACGGAAAAATTGTAAAGAAACATAAAAAATATTTAGTACATTTTATTAGTGGACTTGAAGTAGTAACAGGTGATACTGTAGTAATTACAGAAACAAAACCAAAATCAAAAAATAAAAGTTGGGAAATATTAAATAAAATTGAATCTTAATTAAAAATAATGGTACAGAAATTATCAAAATTACAAGTAGCAGATAACAGTGGAGCAAAGACTATTCAAGTTATACAAGTATTAGGTATAAAAAAAGGTAGATCTTTTCAAAAAACTGGAACAATTGGCGATGTAATTAGTGCAAGTGTTAAAAAAGCTATACCTAATAGTAACTTTAAAAAAGGAGATGTTGTGCACGCAGTAATTGTAAGAACTTCTAAAGAAGTTAGAAGAAAGGATGGATCTTACATTAGATTCGACGAAAATGCAGCTGCATTAATAAATAAAGATACAAAAGCACCAAGAGGTACAAGAATTTTTGGTCCAGTTGGTAGAGAATTAAAAGACAAAGGATTTAATAAAGTAATATCTTTAGCACCAGAAGTGCTTTAAAAATTATGAGAAAAATTAAAACAGGAGACAAAGTAAAAATAATGCGAGGTAAGGACGCCGGTAAAGAAGGTGAAGTTACTAATATTGTAGAAGTAAAAAAAGATAAAAACAAAAGCTATAAAGTTATTGTTAAAGGTTTGAATATTGCAAAAAAATCGCAAAAACCAAACCCACAATTCGGAATTCAAGGAGGAATTTACGAAATTGAAAAGCCAATCGATGCATCTAATGTGATGGTATTAGAAGGTTCTAAAGTAACAAAAGTTAAAATAGTTACAGACAAAACAAATAAAAAACAAAGAGTTTCAAAAAAAACTAATAAAGAAATAAAGTAAAACCATGACAGAACTTGAAAATCAATACAAAACAAAATTTAAAAAAGAACTTCAAAATAAATTTGGAATTAAAAACGAAATGGCTGTTCCAAATTTAGAGAAAATTATTGTAAATGCAGGTATCGGAACAGAATACAGAACAAATACAAATGTAGTTGAAGAAATGAGTGCTGTTATTGCACAAATAACAGGTCAAAAACCAATTGTAACAACAGCAAAAGAGGCAATTTCAAACTTTAAATTAAGAGAAGGCATGCCAAACGGAATAAAAGTAACACTTCGAGGGGAAATGATGTGGAATTTTTTATATAAACTAATAAATATAGCACTGCCTAGAATTAAAGACTTTAGAGGAATCTCAGATAAATCATTTGACTCAGAAGGAAATTATAGTCTGGGAATAAGAGAACATACTATATTTCCAGAAATTGATACATCAACATTATCAAAAATTAGATCATTACAAGTAGTAATTGTTACAACAACAAACAAAAAAGAACAATCTTTTGAATTACTAAAATTACTGGGAATGCCTTTTAAAAAAACTAAAAAATCGGCATAGAACAGGAAATAATAAAGATAGTTTGTTATAATTGGAAGTTCTAATATTAAAATAATATATGGCAAGTAAAGCTGCAATAGCAAAACAAAAAAGAAGAGAAAAGCTGGTAAACAAATATGCTGAGAAAAGAGCAGCATTAGTTGAATCCAGAGATTATGAAGGGTTGTCAAAACTGCCTAGAAATTCTGCACCTAGCAGATTAAGGAACAGATGTGCAATAACAGGCCGACCAAGAGGTTTTATTAGAAGGTTCAAATTAAGTAGAATCGAATTTAGAAAAAGAGCTTTAAGCGGAGAACTCCCTGGAGTAAAGAAGCTAAGCTGGTAAATTTATATTTAATTAATAGTTTAAAATGGTAACAGATCCAATAGCAGACTTCTTAACAAGAATAAGGAATGCACAGTCCAGACAAATGGAAAATGTTTCTGTTCCATCAACACGACTTTTAGAAGCACTAGCAGAAATACTAAAACAAGAAAAATTTATAGAAGACTTTAAAGTAGAAAAAGCAGAACCGCAAAATCAACTAATACTAACGTTAAGATACGTAAATGGAGAACCTGTTATTAGAGATTTAAAACGAGTTTCAAAACCAGGTGTTCGAAAATATAGAGGATACAGAGAAATAAAAAAGATAAAAGGAGGAATGGGAATTTCAATATTCTCAACTCCAAAAGGTGTAATAACTGGTAAACAAGCTGTCGAACTAAAAGTAGGCGGTGAATATATTTGTGATATATATTAAAGATCAACAGTGAGTAGAATAGGATATAAAGAAATAGAAATCCCTGAAGGAGTGACAGTAGAAATAAACAAAGGTGGTTTGTTTAATAACCAAATTGTTAAAGTTACTGGTCCTAAAGGAACTCTAGAACAATCAATAAAAAGAGGAGTTACAGTTAATCAAGAAGATTCTAAATTAACATTGACAAGAGCAGATGAAGCAAAACAAACAAAATCTTACCATGGATTGTTTAGATCTCTAATTAATAACATGATAATTGGCGTAACAGAAGGTTATTCAAGAGATTTAGAAATTGTAGGAATTGGTTATAGAGCAGAAATGCAAGGTAACAAAGCAGTTTTTTCTGTAGGTTACTCTCACAAAATTGAGCTAGTACCACCAGAAGGAATTACAATTACAGTAGATGAACAAACGAAAGTTAAAGTAGAAGGTATAGATAAACAATTAGTGGGTGAGATAGCAGCAAAAATCAGAGCATACAGAAAACCAGAGCCATATAAAGGTAAAGGTATTCGTTACGCAGATGAGATTGTTAAGAAAAAATCAGTTAAAAATGTAGCTTCAGCATAATATGAACAGATTAAAAGAAAAACAAACAAAATTTAATAGAAGAAAAAAATCAGTTAGAAAAAATATTGTAAATAAAACTGATAGACCAAGAATAACTGTGTTTAGATCTAACAAACATATATCTGCACAGGTTATTAACGATTTAAAACATATAACAATTACAGGTCATTCAGATATAAAATTAAGAGGGAAAAAAGGAACAAAAACAGAAAAAGCCTCAGTAGTAGGAGAAGAACTAGCAAAAAAAATGAAAGAATTAAAACTAGTTAAAGCAATATTCGATAGATCAGGTTACAAATACCATGGAAGAGTAAAAGCTTTAGCAGACGGTTTGCGTAAAGGAGGAATAGAATTTTAATATAGGTTCAGTTAAAACTGATAACTAAAAATATATAACAATAATTATGGCAGAAGAAAAAAAGACAACAACAAAAAAAGCTCCAAAAACAGGGAAACCAGTTAAAAGAGTTGTTGAAAATACAAAAAGAAACGATACTAAAATTCGTCCAAAAAGAAGAAGAGAGGGTAAGAGAGGCAGAGATGCAGAAGATGATGGTTTTGATCAAAAAATAATTAGTATTAGAAGAGTAACAAGAATGTTCTATGGAGGTAGAAGAATGAGATTAAGTGTATTTTTAGCTGTTGGTGACCGAAACGGTAGAGTAGGATTAGGCATTGGAAAAGGATCAGATGTAAGGTCAGCACAAGAAAAAGCCTTTGCTCAAGCAAAAACACAGTTAATCCAAGTACCGCTAAAAGGGAATACAATCCCTCACGATATTACATACAAATATGGAGCAGCTAAAGTATTATTAAAACCAGCTTCACCAGGTACTGGAGTAATTGCAGGATCATCGATGAGATTAATTGCAGAAGTAGCAGGAATTAAAGACATGTTAGGAAAAATTTTAGGTACAAATAATAAAATTTCAAACGCATATGCAACTTTAAATGCGTTAAAACAATTAAGATCAAGTAAATTATAATGAACTTACCATCGCCAAAAACAAAACAAAAATCTAAAAGACTAGGAAGAGGAATGGGATCTGGTGTTGGAGGACACACAGTTGGAAGAGGTATTAAAGGCCAAAAGTCTAGAACCGGATATAGAAGACCAGGACCAAATTTTGAAGGAGGTCAATCCCCTCTATCAAAAAGGTTACCAAAATTGCGAGGTTTATCTAATAAATCTAGAACTAGAGAATTTAAAAGAGCAGGAATTCAAAAAATTGCTATTGAATTAAGTAGACTAGAATCTAACTTTAAAGCAACAGAGTCTGTTTCTATTGAAAGTTTAATAGAAAAAAAATTAATAAAACCAAAGTCAAATAAAAAGTTAAACGTAAAAATCCTTTTTGATAAAGACATTAAAACAAAACTGACA
>CAZRHM010000003.1:16487-25898 GCA_964599845.1 uncultured Candidatus Saccharibacteria bacterium | reverse complement strand
TTTTTGATAAAGAAATTAAAACAAAACTGACAGTAGAAGGTTTACCAATGTCCGAAAAAGCTAAAACTGCCATAGAAAAGGCAGGAGGAACTGTTAAGTAAACTATTTTGTTTTTTGGTACATCCCTGATAAACTAAGTGTTATTACTTCTGTAATATAAATAAATGATTCAAAGTAAAGTTGACTATGAACAATTTAAGGATCAGGAAACTACTAGATCCAG
This sequence comes from uncultured Candidatus Saccharibacteria bacterium, assembly GCA_964599845.1. Lineage (GTDB taxonomy): Bacteria > Patescibacteriota > Dojkabacteria > J137 > J137 > CAZRHM01. Next base: position 25,675 of record CAZRHM010000003.1, on the reverse strand, counting down.
AAGAGATAGAACTAAAACAGGTTCTACAAATAAGTCAGTTAGAAAAAAATCTATTTCTAAAAAATCACCACTAAAAATTTTTTCAAAACTAGGTAAAAATAAGGCCTTAATCTATAAAATTTTATTCACCTTATTAATTATCTTAATTTATAGAGGGCTTTCATCAATTCCATTGCCGGGTGTAAACATGGAAGTTTTTGAAAGATATTTTGGACAGGCGTCAGCATCTGAAGCTAATTACTTATTTTTAATTTTTACAGGGAGTACATTAGAAACGCCGAGCATTGTTGGATTAGGTATTGCAGCATATATTCAAGCATCAATTATGATGCAGCTATTAACCCCAGTAATTCCAAAGTTAGCTGAACTATCAAAAGACGGAGCAAGGGGACAACAACTTATTAATCAATACACAAGATATTTAACTTTCCCACTATCTTTTATATATTCCGCAATTTATTTAGTAATATTATCGAAAAGAGACCTTTCTGCAACAGAAGTTGGGCAAATTACTAATAACCCTGATTTTCTAATTTCACCAGCAGCAGGTTCAGATTTACCAACAATCACAAAGATTCTTTTTATGGCAACTGTACTAACCGCAGGTTCGTTATTCTTAATGTGGCTTGCAGAATCTATTAATGAACATGGTATAGGTAATGGATCTTCTGTTGTAATTTCTGTAGGGATTTTAGCATCTTTGCCAACATTAATTACCAGAGATTTACAAAGCTTAAATTTAAACCAAATAATTACTAATATTTTAGCTGGACAAACAGAATTGCTAACAGATGGACCTTTTATTTCGTTTGTTGGTGTAATACTTGGATTTATTGCATTAATTGCAATAATTGTATTTATAAATGAATCTGCCCGAAAAATAAAAATCCGTTATGCCAGAAGAGCTGTTTCTACACCTATGTCGGAAGAATCAAATCTACCAATTAAACTAACAATTACAGGTGTATTACCAATTATTTTTGCTTCGGCATTACTATCTGTTCCACAACTAATTATTCCATTTATAAAAAATAGTGTAACTAACACAGGTTTACAAAACTTCTTTACAAGTTTGGAAAACAGTTTTTTATTTGCCACAAATGATTTAGTAGTAAATTCTAAAGATTTTATATATGGAATTGTATTCTTTTTATTAATAGTTGGATTTGGAGTGTTCTATGCATTTATTTCACTTAAACCAAAAGATGTTGCAGAAAACCTTCAAAAAAGATCTGCTTTTGTTCCTGGAATAAGACCAGGTAAAGCTACAGAAAAATATATTATTTACGTACTTGCAAGAGTTGGATTTGCTGGAGCTTTGTTTTTAGGATTTATTGCTTTATTACCTTTAGTAAGCAGAAACCTAATAGAACTTTCGACAGGGGCTAATTTATTTATACTATCAGGAATTGGAGGAACAAGTATTTTAATAGTTGTAAGTGTAATATTAGATACCTACAGACAATTCCAAGCACTAAAAGTCTCTAGAAGTTACGAGCAGTATGCCCAATAATTATTCTTTTTAAGTTTAAAAGGATTTATAGGGGAGCAATTTTAGGCATTTGTTAAGTATTTGCTTACAATTATTTTTTCAACTATCTTTTATAACTTTACATTCTTGTTAAAACTTTGTATCCCTTTTCTGTTACTAAAACCATATCTTCGAACATAGCTGTTTTTGATCCATCAGATGTTCGTAGTGTCCAACCATCTGGATCCATAGTTAACCTTCCACTCCCCATCGAAAGTTGAATTTCTACACATAAAACCATTCCTTGAACTATTGTTGTTCCTTCGTTAATGTTGCCCCTATAGGGAATGCTTGGTTCTTCCCATAATGAATAACCAATACCATGTCCAGCATAGCCAATAATAGAATTAAAACCAGATAATTCAGAAATTGTTTGTAGAGCATATGAAATTTCTCCGGTTTTTATTCCAGGTTTTATTTTAGATATAGCTGTTTCCACTGCTAGTCTTGTTGAATTTATTAATCTCTTCTCTTCTTTAGTTATTTTTCCTATAGCAACGGTTACACAGTGATCTGTAAAAATTCCCTTATGCGTTATACCAAAATCTAGCTTTACAATATCACCTTTTTGAATTCTTCTTTTTGAAAATGGTATTGTATGCAAGGTTTCTTCATTAACGGAAATACACATATTCCCTGGGAAATCGTTTTTTTCACCCTGAACACCTAAAAATGATGGCTCAACATTATTATCTTTACAAAGTTTACCTGCCAAGTCATTTAATTTGCTTGGAGTTGTGCCTTCAACAGTATGTTTTTTAATCTCCTTTAAAATGTTAGCTGAGATTTGAGTAGCAGTTTTTAAATCGTTTATTTGTTGTTCAGTTTTGAATAAATTCAGATTGTTAAAATAATCCAGTAATTATAGCAAAGTCCTAAGTTTAGTGTTTTTGCTGTTTAAGGTTTAAACGAATGAATAAGTATTTTTATACTATACTTATTAATTAACTTTATATAATCACAATAGATTAAGTAGTTCTGTCGTACAATATTCAAAAATTTACCTAATGTAATTGCTACACGATTTCTTCTTTTGCATCGCTAATATATTGATTCCAATTTTCTAATCCATGTATGAATTTTTTTACAGGCACTTCTACGAACTTATCTAGAATCCATGCAAATAAGTTTAAATTTGATGCACTTTCGGAAAGTTTTTGACCTACCTTAAGTAATGGAACCGATATCATGTCTATTAAAGGAGAAAATACACTTGGCTTTGTATTAATTACTTTTAGTTCAGATGAAGTGTTTCGAATCTTGTTTGCTACAAAAAAAATTGTACAAAAAAATATTATAAATATTGCCATTCCTACAACGCTAAAATTGAGCAAGTATAAAATAAAGCTAATTGCAGCAAAAATTAATATAAAAATTGAATAGTAAAGCGCTGTAAAAATGAATCTTGAAGTATATCCTAACTTAGAAGCATGGAATGCCACTTTTTCATCTTTTAAGTCTTTAGAAATTATCGAATGAATCATTTGCTTTAATTGCTTTGTATTTTCTACATTAGGAATCTTAAAACTTGATGCAACAATAAACATTATTATTGTAGGAAATAATATATTAATTCCTAAAGTTAAGTAATTGACTTCACCATGAGTACTTAGTTCGTATGGGATTTCTATTAAAAATGCTAACAAAACCTTTGTTGTAAAAATGTAAATAATGCTTCCAACTATAGTTTTTGTTAATTTCTTTCTATTTTTTTTGTATTCTTCGTCGCAAGTTTTGTCTATCTCTAAATTTAAAGTATCTTTGTTTTGAATAATTTGTTCAATAGTTCCTAAATTGTTTTTTATAACTAAATCAAAAATTTTAAAAGGTATGCTTTGTCTAATAATTTCTTTAAATTTCTTCTTTTTTATTTGGAATTCTAGATATCTGTCTATTTCGTTAAACGAATATTCTAAGTTTGCTGCAATCAGTTTAAATTGTTCTTTAGACGGGTTTCCCCAGAAAGGAAACTTGAATCCAAACAAATGAAATTTAATAAAATCATTATCAGATTTTAAACATGCTTTATGTATTGCAACGTAGTTATTAATTGATTCTTCTGCATTTGAAATTGCTTTATCCGATAAAATTCCTTTTTTATTAATTATGGAAAACTCTAAATCTACCAGCTTATCTTTGTATAAGTAAGGTTCAAAAATTCTTTCAATTTCTACTGCACACAAACCGTATAGATAAAGTATGATTCTTTTTTTAGGTTTAAGTTTCCAGCTTGTTTTGTAGGTATAAATTAAATATTTATACTTATTTAAAACATTTGCTATTAGTTGGATTTTAAAAACTGGTGTGGGAAGATTATTTAAATATTTCCCCCATATCAATTCTTTATATAATATTTCTGCAGATTTATCGGAATACTTTGTGTAAAAAGCTTTTTCTCGAATTAAAATTCTTTTTATTGCACGTTTTCTTAATAAATGTGGTAATTCTTCATCAACAGCATTTCTGACTGATTCGTACAAGCCTCCTAAAAAACCCGCAAGCTTACTTGTTTTAACCTGAAGTTGGGCTTTTTCGTTTTCTAGTCTCGTTTCCGAAACTTTGTGCGCATTAATTAAATCGTTAATTTTATTATTCATTTATATTATCTTCTTGTACTATGCAAATTTATAGTTTAAATTATTCTAAGATTCAAAATTGTGAATGAATTATAGATTCTTAATAATAATAGCAGAAGTTGTTGTACTAGTTTTTTTGATTTTTTTAATAATTGGAAAAATTCAAGAAAGCAGATACCCAGAAGATACCTCTGTAGCTACAATTGACGAAAGCGTAAATGTAATCTGCTCAAATGCAGATGTTAATAACGATAATAAATTTACACTTGGCGATTTTGCAGCATTTGCAAAAAAATATAACAAAGTATGTAGTGAAAGAATCACAGAAGATTCTTTAGTTGGTCAAACAAGAGTTTTACAAATAAGGGTCAATAAGCAAACCCCTAACGATAATGCATTACAACTAGATTTAAATTTTGATGGAGCTGTAATTCAAACTGTTGAATGGGGATACGATGGTAGTGAATACTCAACTATAGGAAATTGTTCGGACTCAGAAGAAGATCCTGGTTATACAGAAAGTAGAATATGCGTTGCAATTGCAAAAACCAATACATTTTTAGATGAGGAACCAATTGCTACTGTAGAATTTGAAATTACTTCGGCAGAAGGTGTAACAATTTCCAAAACAAACGAAAATGTTTATTCAGACGGAGAAAATATTAATATAGATGAAGGATTGCTTTTTGAGCTACAATCTACATACATAAATAACGAATGCGGAAATCAAGATGTCAATGCAGATAATCAAATAAACCTTACAGATTTTGCTAGTTTTGCATTGAGATATGGAAAAAATTCATGTAATCTTAATTAGAAAATTACAATTAATATGGAAAACAAACTAAAAACTATCGCTTTTCTTTTTATTATTTCGGTAGTTCTACTAATAAGCTATGTATTATTGCAAGAAAACGAACGCAGGCGATTAGATGATTTAGACGTTACCAGCCCTCTTCCAGATATATCAGTAGCATCTAGTGTTGTTTGTTCTAGTTCGGATGTTAATAGCGATAATCGGTTTACGCTAATAGACTTTGCAGCTTTTGCAAAAAAATATGGAAGTGAATGTAGTAGTAGAAAAGATAATACACAAACAAAAGGTTCAAAAAGAGTGAACATAGAATTAAGAGCTAAAGATGTACCACAAAATATGAATGCTATTAACTTGGATTTAGAGGTCCAGAATGCAAAAGTCATAAATGTTAAGCTAGTGGAAAACCAAGACAACTGGCTACCAAGAATTGGAACATGTAATAATGATAAAAAAACATTTACGCAAACAAGAATATGTTTTAGTGCAGCCAAAAACGATAGCCTACAAGAAGATGAATTGCTTGCAACAGTTTTGCTTGAATTTGAAAACGAAAATGAAGCTATACTAACAATGACAGAAGATAACTATTATTCGGAGGGATCAAACAGAACTACAGTATCGGGGGAGTTTAGAAGAATTGCTTCACCATTGGTTATAAGTGGTGGTTGTGGAAACCAAGATGTTAACAACGATAATGTTATAGACCTAATTGATTTTGCAAACTTTGCCAGAAGATATGGTTTAGAAAGTTGTGGTACACCACTTTTTGATGAGGCTTTTTAATATACTTATTGATTAACTATAAGCGACGCACCTTCGGTGCGTCGCTTTAATATTAAATCAACCAGCCCAAAAACCACATAACAGTATTAAAAATATTAAATTGTACAGTATAAATAATACTGTAGCTAACCCCCTATTATTAAAGTATCTTTATTATTATGAAAAGGCCGGTAATTTATACTTATAAATATAAATCTTACAAATAATAACCAAAAAAACTCTATGGTATAATAATTTAATGTACTCTGAAATAAATATAAAAATCTTTCAAAAACAACTCCTCGCCTAACAGGCGATTAAACTTTCACGAGTAAAATAAATCTTTTCTTTTACACAAAAATTTTTACACGATAAAATAACTAAATCTTATTTAACAATAAATGAACAAACAAAAATTTAATCCAAAAGATTTTGAATCAAAATGGAGAAAAAAATGGGCTGAAAAAGAAATCTTCAAAACTCCAGATATAAATAAAAATGACGATAAATACTATGTGCTTGATATGTACCCATATCCCTCAGGTTCAGGCTTGCACGTTGGGCACCCAAGAGGATATTTAGGCAGCGACGTAATAGCAAGAATGATGCGAATGAAGGGCAAAAAAGTGTTACACCCAATGGGGTTTGATTCGTTTGGCTTACCTGCAGAAAACTATGCAATAAAAACAGGTGTTCACCCTCAAATTACTACAGATAAAGCTATAGAAACGTTTAAAGAACAAATTGAAAACATGAACTTATCGTACGACTGGGATCGTGAGCTAGCTGTACATAGACCAGAATATTACAAATGGACACAATGGTTATTTTTACAATTCTATAAAAAAGGATGGGCTTACAAAAAGAAAGCACCAGTTAATTGGTGTCCAGTTGATCAAACAGTTTTAGCAAATGAACAAGTAGAAGATGGTAAATGTGAAAGGTGTGGGTCGGAAGTAGTTCAAAAAGAAATGGAGCAATGGTTTTTTAAAATTACTGAATTTGCAGACAGATTAATTGAAGGTTTAAAAGATATTGACTGGCCCGAAAGTACAAAATTAGGGCAGATTAATTGGATCGGACGAAAAACTGGGATTAATATTACATACAACATAGAAGGACAAGACGAAAGTATTGTTTGTTTTACCACAAGACCCGACACAAATTTTGGAGCAACATTTATTGTTTGTGCACCAGACAGTGAATTTATAAAAAACAATATAGAAAAGCTTCCTAACAGCAAATTAGTTAAAGAATATGCATTATCAACCTCAAAAAAGACAGAATTAGAAAGGCAACAAGAAGGAAAAACAAAAACAGGTGTATTTACAGGGTGGTATGCAGTCAATAGATTAAATAATAGATCTATGCCCATTTATGTTTCGGACTTTGTATTGGCAGGTTTTGGGACAGGTGCAGTAGTTGGTGTTCCTGCACATGATATGCGTGACTTTGAATTTGCTCAGGCAATGGATATTGAGGTTATTCCTGTGGTAAAGAATCCGAATATTGAAAAATTAAAAAGTTATTTAATGGGTAACAGTGGAATAACAGTAGAAGATATAGAGTCAGTCGGAGCAAAGGTTATAGATAAATCAGATTCAGGAGCATTTAAAATTGAGATCCCAAAAAATTCTTTAGAAAAATATAAAGCATTAGTTAGAGAAAAAATGGATGTAGGATTTTGGAACGAAGTTATTGGAGAAGATATATGGTTTTGCTTTAAAGATAAATCAGGAAAAGTTACTGAATATATTTTAGATTGGGAAAAAAATAGAGAAGAGATATCCAATAAATGTTCAGAATTTAGTAAAGATGAAATTGAAAAAACAAGGAATCTATATAAATATTTAGCAGATAATGAATTTTATACAGACTTATTAATTCAGGAAGAAGAAGGAATCATGATGAATAGTGATTTTTTGAATGGCATGGATGTGCATAAAGCTACTCAAAAAATAATGGATTATATTGAAGAAAAAGGATGGGGAGAAAAAGTAACAACCTATCGATTACGTGATTGGTTATTATCTAGACAACGTTATTGGGGTGCACCAATTCCAATAGTTTACGATCCAGAAGGAAACCCTCACGAAGTAGCAGAAGATGATCTACCATTACTCTTACCAACAGACGTAGATTTTAACCCCAAAGGCAGCTCACCATTGGCTACCTCTGAACAATTTAAAAAACGAGCAGTAGAAAAATATGGTAAAGGTTGGCATTATGAAGTAGATACAATGGACACATTTGTAGATTCAAGTTGGTATTTTTTCAGATTTACTGATGTAAATAACCAAAAAGAATTTGCTTCAAAAGAGAAAATGAATTCTTGGATGCCAGTAGACCTATATGTAGGTGGAGCAGAGCATACAGTGTTGCATTTGATGTACGCTAGATTCTTTACAAAAGCACTGCACGACTTAGGATACGTAGATTTTGAAGAGCCATTTTTAAAATTACGACACCAAGGAATGATTTTAGCAGAAGATAATAGAAAAATGAGTAAAAGATGGGGGAATACTATTAACCCAGATGATGAAATTGAAAAATATGGAGCAGATACATTACGAGTATACGAAATGTTTATGGGACCATTTAATGCAACCATGCCATGGAATACAAAAACAGAAATTGGAGTGTTTCGGTTTTTAGGTAAAGTTTGGGACTTACAATCGAAGGTTGTCACCCCACTTAACCTACCTTCAAGAGGAGGAAATACTCCCACTCTTGAGAGGGAGAAGGGGGGAGTGAAAGCAGAATCTCCAGTGTATAGTAAACAAGTTAAAGAAATCAACAAATTAATAAAAAAAGTAACCGAAGACATTGAAAGCATGAGCTTTAATACAGCAGTTGCAAAAATGATGGAATTTGTAAATTTATTGCAAAAAGAAGAAAAAGTCTCAAAAGAAGTTTGGCAAAAATTCTTGCTAGTTTTAGCTCCATTTGCTCCATACATAACTGAAGAATTATGGTCACAACTTGGTAACGAATTTAGTATACATAAACAAGAATGGCCGGAATACGATGAAACACAAGTGTCTGAAGATGAAGTAACCATTGGTGTTCAAGTTAATGGTAAAGTTAGAACTACTATTACAATTTCACCAGAAGCGAGCGAGCAAGAAGCATTAGACTTAGCAATGGCAGATTCAAAAATCCAGACCTATATAAATGGTGATCCTAAAAAAGTGATTTACGTAAAAGGTAGAATTTTAAATATTATTGTGTAAGCTAGAGTTTATAAACATATGTTGTAAATTATATTAATTCCCCTCAGATAATGGGGGGAAAGAGAGTTATCAGAACTTGTGTTATGTTTAGGCCTTCGCCACTGTCTAAAGGTTAGGACTGTTTTGTAAGCTTGGGCAGTTATGTCAGCTAAGAAAATAGCTAACAATCAACGTTCTATCTCTTCAACAACTAAATGTAACCAAAATATTATTTATTAAAAATATTAATTCTGGTACACACTAATAAATAAATCATGACAATAACTGCA
>CAZRHM010000003.1:0-16477 GCA_964599845.1 uncultured Candidatus Saccharibacteria bacterium | reverse complement strand
AATTCAACAAGCAAAAAAGAATGTTGAGAGAGTGAATATGTTTTTGGACAATAAGTTTTGGATTAGCCTTACAAAAAATCAAATTATTGATCATAATCTTTATAAAAATAAAGAAATTTCAGCCGATACAAAAAAAATACTAGAAAAAGATTCTCAAATTGGAAAAATAATAGAAAAAGCTATCAAATACATTTTTATAAGACCTCGTTCAGAAAAAGAAATAACTGATTATATAAATAAAAAAAATAAAATAGAAAAAGAAGAATTAGAAAGTATTATTAACACACTTAAAAATAAAAAATATATTTCGGATTTAAACTTTTCTAACTGGTACATTCAAAATAGAAAAGAATTCGGTTTTCATGGAAATAATAAAATCAAAGCTGAGCTAATAAAAAAAGGTGTTAGCTTAAGTGTAATACATGAATCATTAAAAAAGTATAAAGATTCAGATTTAGAAATTGAGAAAATAAAAAAATATATAGAAAAAATAAGTAAAGGTGTTAAAGCAAAAGACAACTATGAATTTAACCGGAAGTTAATTAAAAGACTTATGAGTAGAGGTTATGAATACGATAAAATCAAAAAAGCTATGAATTAATAACAATCTGTTTAGATTATAATTTGTATTTAATAATTCAAGTAGAAGCTAATGTTACGAAAAAGTTACTACGCAAGTTTTTCAACTGTAAAATGATAGTTTTAATCGCAAAACTTATTACTTGCTTCGCCGTGATCAAAAAAAAATAATAAAATCACGACGTTCGGTATTAAATAAGTTTCGCTTATGGTATTTATGCTCAAATCTCATTTAAATGCGGAGGGATACTTTACACTACAACAAATTTTGATTGTAACAGTTCATGAATCTTTTAAATTAACGTTTTTGTAGTACTGTAATAGATTTATAAGTATTGCATACAAAAAAAACTATCTTCACAAACTAACTTTAAAAAGTATGGATTACTTTCCGGGAATAAAGAAAAGAACTATATTTTTTAATAATGATATAGGATACTCAAATACTTCAAACTTTAAATCGTTTTTAAGACTTTCGGCTCTTGCATTTTCAACTTCATCTAAATTTAGTAAATCGGTAGCAATTGCCATAGAATCTTGAAGAATAAATGTTCGAGATGCGAAGGCAATAAAACTTAATAGAATATTAAACATCAAAGTCCCTAGACTTAAATATATCAAAATCTCTGCAGTTTCATTGTTTTTATTAACAAAAAATAATCCAGCAACAAATAATATTGTTTGAATTGCAAAAAATAAAGCCTGAAAAAATTTAACTTTACGTGCAAAATTATTTTGTTTTCGAGATAACTCAAGCTGAAAAAGTGTAAAAAAATTTGTGAATAAATCGGTACTATAAATTCTACTTTTGTTAATTAATATAAATTCTTCCATAGCCCAGGCGGGCGTATCTATTACTGCATTGACCCTTAAATTAACTTTTCGGTAGATTTTAACGTAATTTTCTAAGGCTTTTGCAGCCTCTATTTGTTCACCGAGTGGATGAGCATAACGCTTATGAATATCGTGTTTTACTAACAGAGCATACAAAGCAATAATAAATTGGATTGTAAGTAATATTAAAAAAATGAATATAGCAATTAACATGATTTAATGTATCCAATAAATTATTATAATAACTTAAACCACAAAAAACAAAAGACTAATTTGTATTTAGCTGTTTATTTATTAGATTCATCATTGTTCTAAATTATTCGCATTACCAACTTGCAGTTGTATATTTTGAAATTATTACAGTATTGTTGTCCGTTCGTTTATTCTATAAATTTAACTACTCTGATCAGTAGGTAAGCATAAATAATCTAAAATGTGCTGTTTGTCAAAAAATGAATTGTAAAGAAATAGTAAGAATTTTAAGGTCTATTCGTATAAGCCGGATTCTGTTCTAAATCTTATAAAGATTTAGTGAGAATAATTTTTCTAAGCTCTATTCAATACAAAAGATTTTGTACGTTTTCGATTGCTCCGAGTAGGGGTTACAAGCATTTTAGTGTTACCACTAAAACCGGTGGTCTCTTACACTTAATTTAAGTTTCCTTTAAAGCTAAAACTTAAACACCTTTTCACCTTTACCTGTGAATTTTCTTTCGAAAAACCATCGGCAGTATGTTTTCTGTTGCCCTTTTAGTTTGTGTATTACTATTATGTAACACTACAAATCTCCCTAAGATTGCTACCAGCCTCTCTCTTTAATGGTTAAAAACCAAAAAAGTTAAAGGTACCCATTCCGTTAATCTCAAATCTAATAAAAGATTAGTTTGATTTTACGGAACCGAAATGGAGTCCAGACTTTCCTCTTAAAATTCTTAAAGAACTTAAGCTATTCTCCCGAATAGACCTATGTAATTATAACATTTTTACTTGTTTTTAAGGGAATAATTTTTTATGGACAGTGTTTAGTTTGTCTTTAATTAACTCAGGTAAAATATTTATAATTAATTTTCTGTATCTTATTAACAATTCAATATTTTCTTCTTGTGTATTTAGCTTAATACTTTCAAATTGGATAGCGGTGTCAATTATGTATTCATCTAATTCACTTTGTTCTTCGTCTAAATCGTGTGTAGGTTTATATATCTCTCTTGCACAACTTAAAACTATATTTGCATATATATCTATATTAATTCCATAATCTTCTACATTATCACCAAGCGAATTAATATAGTCCAAATAGTGTGCAAAATGTATATAAAGATCTAATAAATTTCGTTGAGAGCCATTTAATAATGAATATTCTTCTGAACTTAATACAGGTTCATGTATATGTGAATATCCATTTGTAAAGGTTTGGCACGATGCAATTTCGTTAAACATGATTTGAGATTTTTTTACCTTTTTCTTCAATTTTTTTAACCTTTTCTGTAGTTTTTTCTTTATCTAATGGAATTATTTGTGTGCAATATTTACATCGTGTAGCATTAATTTTCACTTCCTCTAAACAATAAGGACATTTTTTCACCTTTGGCTTTTGTTCTATTGGCTTTTCTTCTTCTTCGGTTGTTAATTTGTTTACATAGCGAATCACTATAAAAATTACCAAGCTGATAATTAAAAAGTTAATTGTTGCACTAATTAGGTTTCCATAAGTAATAACAAGTGCACCCGCTTCTCTTGCTTGCTCAATAGAATCGTACTGACCACCGGACAAATTTATATATAAATTTGCAAAATTTACCCGCCCAGTTAGTACTCCAATTATTGGATTTATAAAATCTGCAACAATTGAATCCACAATACTTTTAAAGGCAGCACCTATTACAACACCAATAGCTAAATCTATAGCGTTACCTTTTACTGCAAATTTTTTAAACTCACTCAAAAATCCAGATGTTCTTTGAACACCTGCATCAAATTTATTTTCTATTTGGTCTGGCAATTTTTCTTTTGCTCGTTGTAGTATTCCTGGCATGTTTTTTATATTAAGTTATAATTAAAAGAATTTAGTAGTTTAATGTTAACAATAAAAAGCCTATCCGTTAAGCTTTCGGACACAAAAAAAGAAGTTTTAAATAATATAGATCTTACATTCCAAAAAGGTAAAACTTATTATATTAGAGGACGAAATGGCTCCGGAAAAAGTTCTTTGCTAAATATAATTGCAGGCTTACCTGATTTAGAAGTTACAAGTGGAGAAATTAATTTAAGAAATAATGGAGTAAATATTGATTTGCTAGATAAGAGCTTAACAGAAAGATCATTACTTGGAATATTTTTAGCTTTTCAAACTCCTCTAGAAATTCCTGGAGTGGATTTATTTGGATATTTAAGACTAATTTATAATGTAAGGCAAAAAAAAGAAGAGCAACTTCCGGTTTTTAAATTTAGAGAATTACTTATGCAAAAGGCTAAACTTATTGATTTCCCAGAAAAATTATTGAGAAGAAATTTAAACGAAGGGTTTTCTGGAGGTGAAAAAAAGAAAACAGAAATTTTACAAATGTTATTAATAAAGCCGAAAATAGTTTTGCTCGACGAAGTAGATTCAGGTTTAGATAAGCAATCTATAAAAGAGGTTTTTTCTGCCTTAAATGTTTATAAAAAGCAAAATCCAAACACAATTTTTATTGTAGTAAGTCACTATGACGATGTAATAAAATATTTACCTGCAGATTCAGAAATCGAAATTGTTAGTGGTAAAGTTGCTAAAAGCTAACCTTCAAATTTATTCGGAATTTCACTTTCAAAGATTCTTATTTTTTTTTGCCCACGCAATTTCAATTTTATTGCGTATGAATGAAGCATTAATCGTTTATATTTTTGACCTCCATATAATCTGTCACCTAAAATAGGAAAACCAAGTGAGCTTAAGTGGACTCGGATTTGATGAGTCCTGCCAGTTTCTGGAATTATTTTTAATAACGAAAACTTTTTTTTCCCAAATTTATTAAAATACTTAACAAAGTATATTTTTGATTTTGCAAGCTTTCCCTTATTAACCTTTGTATTAATAAATTTTTTCTTTTCAGATGGATCCTTTGTAAGGTACGAAGTATATGCAATATAGTCTTGTCCTCTAAAGTTTAAATAAGTTTCAAAATCTCCATGAACAATTGACAAATACTCTTTTGTAATGTTTCGGCTTTCGAACAAACTAGAGTAATAATCGTGTGCTGCTAAGTTTTTTGTAGCAAGTACAATTCCAGAAGTTTCTTTATCTAGCCTATTAACTAATCTAATTCTTGAATTATCGTTATTTTTTTGCAAATGAAAATATAGTGCATTTAATAATGATTTGTTGTCATTTTTTAATACAGGGTGTGAATTTAGATCTTCAGGTTTATTAGCTATAATTAAATCATTATCTTCGTAAATAATTTCTACTTTTGTTTTATATGGTTTAATTTTTTCGTTATTTCCTTGTTTTAGAAATTGATCTATTTTTTGCTGGCTATATTCGATTTTATCTTTTGCCAAAACTTTATAATTTGGCATAACTTTTTCACCATTTACAGTTACCAGACCAGCAATAACTATGTTTTTAATTATTGTGCGCGAAAGTGTAGGAAACGAATTAAGTAAATGTAAGTCTAAACGTTTTTGGTGCTCCATAAAAAATTATACATATATTATTTATTTATTACAGTTTGTAATTCTTTTGGAAATTTTAATATTGTCGATTTAAATCGCTTCGAAATATCTTTAAGAATTTCTTCTGTAGTGTAGTAATTTCCTGATTTTATTAACTCATTAATTATCCCTTCTTTTCCAACTTTCCAATAATGATCTGCGTGTGCCTTAGAATTTATTAAAAGTTCTTCTAACTGATTTTTCGATAATAAACCTAAATCTTTTAAATTTTTATAAACAATGTTTAATTCATCTGAAATCGACAGGTTGGTATTATCCATAACAAGACTGTGTTTTGATTCGATCTCGTCAACATTTAAAAAGTTAATTCCGTGTAGCTCGTTGTAAATTTTAGCGTGATCCGCATCTATTTTTTTTAAATTTTCCCCTTCAGAATTTCTTTTATCTATAGAAGTTCTTTCAATTCTCTTTTTGTCACTTGCTATTAAAAAAATAGAAAATAGATCTTTTCTTTTTCCAACTCTAAATGCAGTTATGTCGCTTTCAATTAGAATATTATTAATATTTTTATCTAAAATTAGGCTATCTATATATTCATCGAATAGTGGTCCAAAATAAGGTTCAATCAAATTATGTCCCTCCATTCGGCTTTTGCCTTTGTCTTTAAAGCTTAATTCTCTGTAAATGTACCTAAAAACTTCACCTCCTTGTAAAAGTTTAAAATTTAGAGTTTTGGATAGTAATACAGCTAAAGATGTTCCACCAGTTGCTGGCCATCCTGAAACAGTGATTTTCATAAATTTGTAAAAACTTACGTTATTGTAGCATGTGTAAAAATTCAAAGCCCAACTTAGGAATTATATTAATTTATAACTTTGACTTTTAATTCTTATAAATCTATACTTATAAACATATACAATAAATAATATTATTAACTTATTATCATGCCACGAATAGGAAAAAAAGAACCCAAATTTGAAGAATCACCATTGCTTTCAAAAGAAAACAGATCATCTTCTTTACATAGTACAATTCACCCAGAAAGATTCGATATGACAAGGTTTTCAGAAAGACAAGAAGAAAACGGCAACGAAAATTCATTCAGAATTATTATCTATATTATTGTTGTAATAGTTGTAGGCGTGAGTTTAGCTTTATTAGTTAGATCTCTAATTGCAAGAAATTCTAATAATACAGATCAAAACCAAAACGAAACTGAAGAGCCAGCTAATCCAAATGTAGTAATAAATATAGAACCAAAGCCAGATACTTCATCTGCAAATACCCCTACTAATGAGGACTTTATAGATACAGCAGAAAGTAGAGTAGGTAGTGATTCAGTTAGTGCCGAAGGAGTAGAAATAGACCAATACACATACGATAAATATACTACCTTTAGCAGAAATACATTTACAATGACTGGGCTAACATCCACAATTACACTGCCGGAGTTTTTTGTTGAATTTGATTCAGCCCAAAATCAATTAAGATTACAGCTTCCGGACGAAATGACAGTACATGAAAATTTACAAGAAACAATTTCTGTAAATGACTTTGTAACCAGTGTAGTTTATTCACAAACAGATAACTCATTTACAATTAATCTATCAGAAAGTTTTAAATATAGAATAACAACAACAATATCGAGCTTAATATTGGATGTAAAATCTGTTGCAGAAATAGAAAAACCTGAAGAAAATGAAAGTGAGGAAGAAACAGAATCACCTGAACCTGTAGAAGAAGAACCAACAACAGAACAACCTACTGGAGGACAGTCTGGCTCACAGAACTTAACAAACGAATTTTCAATGGATAGCCAAACAATTAACAATAGTGCTGTAACTGGGAATACAATAGAACAAAACGTATTTTACTATGCAGATACAGTTGACTATTTTGAATTTGCCTGGGCAAGAGAAAATGCAAAAGGAGATAACTATATACCAAATGCATCTGCAAAAATAGTTGAAGAAAATAACAAAGTATTTATAGAAGTTACAGTTAAGAATCTTAAACAAGAAGCATTTGAATCGTTTGATATTTCAGGTACTGCACTAACTCAAGCAAATATTAATTTGGATAATGCAAACTTTAAAAGAGTAGATCGAATTAGTTTAGAAAACGGAACAGCAGTATACAGATTTGAGTTAAAAAACAAAGCTCAGTTCAGATTAACTTCAGATACAACTTTGGATGGTAGAACAACAATTTTATCGTTACAAATTAAAGATAGATAATTTGTGTAAGGAATAAGGATTTATTGCGCAAAGCAAAGCTTTGCGCAATATTACTTTTACAAGCTAGTTAAAGTCCCAGCTAAAACTCATTTTTAATCTAAAGCTCAATATATAATACTCAATAGAAACTCTGTAAACCAGAAGAAAAAGTTTCTTTTTTAAACTTTAAAAGTTTGCTCGTGAAGAACTTTTGCTTCAGTATCGCTTAAACCATAATAATAAACCCTTACTGTAAACTTGCCTTCAAATTCATCTATAACTTCCCACTTCCAAATATTATTTTCTACACTTGCAAGTTTTTCCTCAACTATTTCTGAAATTAGCCCTTTAGTACTATTAATATTTGCATCTAGATTTACAACTTTTTTTGTAAGTTCAATAGTACTTGATTTACTTTCACCTAGTTCGCACATATAAATATCTAATTCATCAATATTTATTTCACAAACTACGCATTCATCAGTCTTAAATTTATTCGTTAAATATATAACACCGATTTTTAATTTTTTATTTCCAATTAAAATATCATAGCAAGATTCATCGTGTGCAATATCGGGTGCTTTTTCTGTTTTACTATAAAAAACTTTACTTATTTTATTACTTAGTAAAATTTTTTCTATAGCAGTTTTTAGTAAATTAATATTAGTATTATTTAATAATATTCCCAGGCTATAATTTTCTAAATATTCTGAATCTGTTTTATTAAATATTTTTCCAATTTCAAAAATTTTAATATCTGGAATATCTTTCTTTTTTTGTTCTTTTAGTTGCTCTAGCAAACTTACAGAAATTGTTTGTCGTAAGTTTGGAACTTCGTCGTTAATTGAATTTTGTACTTTTACTTCGGAATAACCTGAATAATTTACAGCACTATTTGCTCCGTCTTTAACTAGTACCCAACTTCTTACTTCGTCGTACCCGTTTTCTACAAGAGTGCTTCGTACTTTATCTATTAACTTAAGGTGAGATGATGTGATATCTTTTGTTAGCCCAACAGTGAGCCTGTTCTTCGGTAGGTTATATGTTCCTTTTAGCCTAATAATTTCTTCTATAACATCCGCTTCTTCTTCTATATCTAATCTGTTAATTGGCTTAATTACATCTATAACATTCTCATTTTCGTTCTCGATTTTAAATCCAAGTTTTAATAAATAATCTTTAGATTCTTCGTATGCTATTTTAATTCCGGCCATTTGACTTACTTTATTTAAGTCTACATTAATCATATTAAACTCTGTTTTTTGATTATATTCTTCAAAAATTTTTGAGCTAACCTTTCCTCCGCATTCTTTTAAAATGTAGCTAATTAATAATTTAAATGCATGAGGAAGAGATTCTGGATCCATATATTTTTGTAATCTTTGACTGGCTTCTGTAAATATATTCATTTGTCTTGAGTTTCTTCGCACCAAGCCACCATCGTAAACTGCCATTTCAATAATTACTTCTGTAGAATTATTGTTAATTGCAGATTTTTTTCCTCCTACTAATCCTGCTAAGGCCTGCGGTTCTCCTTTTCCAGAAATTATTAAAGATTCTTTAACTAAATCGATTTCCGTGCCATCTAAAGAAGTCATTTTTTTGTATTCAGGGTTTATTTCCCAAACTAAACTTTCTCCTGAAACTGACACATCGAATGCGTGCGATGGGTGTGCAGTCAAAATCATTACGTAATTAGTTAAATCGACAAGGTTATTTATTGAGTTTATTCCATAAAGATTTAAATACTCTTTTAGCCAAACTGGAGATTCTCCAATTTTTACACTACTTAGTTTCACTGCAAGCACCCGTTTAACAGAATTTTTTGCTTTAACTTGTATTGGTAATTCGAAATTGGTATCGATATTTATATCTTCCGAAGGAATTTTTACATCAATATTATAGTATGCACTTAAATCTCGTATTAACCCAAAAACTCCAAAGCAATCAGCACGATTTTGCCTAACCTCCAGATCCATTAAATAGTCTTTATTTCCATTGTTACTTACTTCTTCAACTCGACCATCTAACATGTAACCAATCATTGTAAATATGTTTGCAACTTCTTCGGGTGTTGCATCTAATTCGGGCAAGTACTTTTTTATATCACTGTATAGAATTAACATTATTTTGTAAGTAACTGTAAATTAGCTTTTTTGATTTTAACTCTTTTTCAATATAATTTTCTATTAATAAGACATGCAATTTTAGCATTTTATTTTTTTCTACATTAGATAAATTTACCCTGAGTGAATCTTTATAATCAGAATTTAAAATAAACTTTTGAGTTTTTAAAATTCTTATATCGGATTTGTCGTCTTTATCCATAATTAAGCCTGTATTTGTATTATACTCATGATTTTTAGGTAATAATTGTTCTTCTTCAAAACTTCCGGTGGAATGCATAATTTTTAATAAAAAAATTGCAACAATATAAATATTATTTTTACCAATATACGAATTTAAAGCTGAATTTATATTAGTAAAAAGCTCCGGTGATTCGTTATTTTCGAATGCAAACTTATCTATTACTTCACACATTGTTTGTAGGCACAAAAAATCTATATAACCTTTTTTCCAAGCAGAATTATCTTTTATTAAATTTAAATCAGTACCAATATTAACGTTGTACCCTTCAATATATTTGGCTTTAACATAATTACCAATTTCAATTAGACCTCCTTTTTTACTGTTAGCTTTTTTGGAACCTTTAAATAAAATCGTAATTTTTTCACCCTTTTTATTTACTAAATTTATTATTTTGTCGTCGGCACCAGATTCATAAACTCTATAAATAATACCTTCTACTGTTGTAAACTTTTTCAATCTTATAAAATATAAAAAGTTAAGTTAAAATCGTATATATATTTTAAAATGAACGTATGAAAATAATAAAAGCATTAATCTTTTTTATTCCACTATTTGTTTTAGGTTTTATTTTATTTTATAACCCTACAGATAATGCTAACAAAAGATACGTAGAATTCAAAAGTGTATTAAAAAATGATGAGTTTGAAAAAGAAACAAAAGAAGATATTAAAAAGCTCGAAACAAAAAATTTACAAGAAGGAGAAGGAGCTGAAGTAAAACATGGCGATAATATTTTGGTAAACTATAGAGGATGGCTTGCAAAAGACGCTACAGTATTTGATGAATCTTTTGCCAGAGGAGACGGCGGATTCTCTTTTACAGTTGGTTCAGGTGTAATAGAAGGATGGAGCGAAGGCGTAATTGGAATGAAACAAGGTGAAATAAGAAGACTTTATGTTCCATCAGAATTAGCGTATGGTAGTGAAGGGTCGGGCTCAATAATTGGTCCAGATGAAGACCTAATATTCGACGTAGAACTAATCAGAATTAATAATTAATTTAAAATTTTGGAAGAAGAAAGTACAAATACAACTCAACCTAAAAAAGCTAGCTTCTTTATTGACTTACTACAATCAGTTGCTATTGCTATATCAATATCAATATTTTTATTTGTATTTATAGTAACGCCAAATCAGGTAGATGGCCCATCAATGATTCCAAACTTTATTACTGGAGACCTACTATTCACAAGTAAAATACATAAATGGATAGGACATACATCTCTCGGAAAAACTTTAGATTTAGAATACAAAAGAGGGGAAATAGTTGTTTTTCAAAAACCTGGATTTGTTGATTTTGTTAAAAGAGTTATTGCATTACCAGGAGAAGAAATAAGCCTTAAAGATGGTATTTACTTTATAAATGGAGAGAGATTAAATGAATTTTATACAGTTGAAAATGACCTTAGAAAAGATGGAGTATTTTTAAAAGATGGAGGTGAGCCACTAGTTTTAGGAAACGATGAATACTTTTTATCGGGAGATAACAGAGATGTAAGTTTTGACTCTCGATCTCTTGGCCCAATTAAACGAGAATGGATAAAAGGTAAAGTTGTATTTAGATTTTGGCCACTACAAAAATTTGGAATTGTAGAGGCAGGGAAATTTCAATTAGGGGAATAAGTATATTGGCTAAAATAATTTATATATAGCTAACTAAAAATATTAATATGTTAGTAAACAAAGTACAAAAAATACTCTTACCAGTAATAATATTTGCAGTATTTTTTATTACCACAATAATATTAAATCCAGTAAAAGCAGCTCCAATTATTGAATACCCAGAATTCAAAGCTCAAATAAGAATTAACAAAGATACTACATTTAAAATAAAAGAGACTTGGAAATACAAATTTACAGGAGAAACACATGGTTTAAGAAGAGACATACCCTTAGATAACCCATATAGAGAAAGATGTATAAACGACTCAACACTAACATGTGGTGGTTTCGAAATGATAATACCAGTATCCATAACCGATAAAAGTGGAAACAAGCCATCAATAGGTAAAACAAGAATTTATGAATATAAAGAAGAAAATTCTCCCACAAGATTTTTAAGGTTTGAGTGGGAATTATATAAAAATGGAAAGTATTTAAGTGGAGAAGAAATAGAATGGACAATAGAATACGACATTGTTGGAGGTATAGGGTTAATTGGTACTAACAGAGACCTAGCAGATTTATACTTTTATTGGAACCTAATACCCAAAACCCAAGGACGAATAAGAAAAACTGAAATAAGTGTAAACTTTCCTAATACAGTACAATATTCCGAAAATAATTTACAAAGAATTACATCGTACCCAACAGAATCAAATTACGATTTTATTAATAATACACTAAACCTAGAAATATTAGATTTTCATGGAGTTAGTGAATATACACTTGCGTACAAGTTTAATAAGAACGAATTATTAAAACCATCTTATGTAGAATACAAAGTAAATAATCCTGATATCAACACTAAAATTTCGTTTAACGGATACCAAATTTATACTTCACAGAACGATGCATTTGAGCTATTTCCCTCTAGTAAAAATACTTTAGAATTTAATAATTTCGGTTATATTCCACAAGCTACTGAGCTAGATTTAACTGAAAACTCTTTTGAAAATCTTGAAATAAACTTAAAGCCGAATGCATTTATGAGTGTAGCAATTCTATTAAGTAAGCTGCAATTGTATGTAGGAATAATTTTAATTCCAATTGGACTATTTTTTGGGTATAAAATTTTAAAAACAAAAGGCAAAGACGAAAAAGCTATAAAAACAGTTATCCCACAATATTCACCCCCAAAAAATGTACATCCATATTTATTAGGTTCACTTATAGATGAAAAAGTGGATAATAAAGATTTATCGGGCTCAATAATAGACTTAGCATATAGAGGATACATAAAAATAAAAGAAGTTAAAAAAGATAAAGATTACGAGCTAATTGTACAAAATAAAGATAGATCTGGTTTAAACAAAATCGAAGCAGATCTGTTAGATATACTATTAGGTAAATCAGATAGTGTAAAAATATCTTCTCTAAAATATTCTACTTCAAAATTTACAAAATTAAACGAATTGAAAAGAAACATATATAAAGAAATGGTTAATAAAAATTACTTTAAAGTATCTCCACAAACAACTCGAACAACATACCTTGCATTAGGAATATTACTTTTTATACTTGGAATTATTGCAACAATATTTATAAGCCTTGGAATTACAAACTTTACTAGTAAGGTTTTTGTATTTACACCAGGAATAGCAATGGTAATTTTAGGGATATACTTTTTTATAATGTTTAACCATATGCCTGCCAAAACAGCCGAGGGTTCAAAGGTATATAATAAGATTTTAGGATTTAAAATGTATTTAACAACAGCTGAAAGATTTAGACTACAGGATTTAACTCCAGAAACTTTTGAAAAATACTTATCGTACGCAGTTGTACTTGGAGTAGAAAAAGAATGGGCAAATCGATTTAAAGATATTTATAAACAAAATCCAGATTGGTACGAAGGAACTAGACCAATTACAGATGCCTATATTTTAAGTACATTTGCTCGAAGTTTTAGCACAGTTTCCGAAACACAAATTAGAACATTAACAACTTCTTCAGGTTCAAAAGGTTCAGGCTGGTCGGGATCTTCAGGTTCTTTTGGTGGGTTTTCCGGAGGCGGCGGCGGTGGTGGATCTAGCGGAGGTTGGTGATTGTATTTTTATAATATTGCAGGTTATTAAAATACAATAATGAATATTGTGTAAATAATACGTCGTACTCCCACAAGAATTTATCTCAAATAGACTTTTTTTCTTTTACAAAGGTTAAACAGGTATACTATTTGATATATATTCTCATAAAGTTTACACTTCACCTAACTGTAATATACTCCACAAAGCTAAAACTAAAAACTAAAAACTAAAACCTAACACCTAACACCTAAAAACTAACACCTAACACCTACAACCTGTTTATATTTGATATTCTTTTAAAAAATAACTAGAATAAGATCATGAAGATAAAAATTATTTTGTTACTATTTGTGCTTGTTTTGTTTGTAACAGGAGCATATTACAGCAAGTATAAAAAAGAAAGTATAGAAGGTAGGGTTTTGCAAATTACTGATTCAGTTAACTTATCGGCACAGATTAGTTCTTGTATATTAGATCTAACTGTTTATCCAGAAAAAAGAATTCCTTCAGTTAATAACTGGGGAACACAACTAGATGTACAAATTTATTCACTTACAAATAACTTTGAAGGTAGTTTTGTTACAAACACAAATAATTTTGGGAATGCAGTAATTAATGTTTGTGACGAAGGTATTTATGTTGCCGACGGAACATATAATATATATATTAAAGGCTTTTCCCATCTGCGAAAAAACTATGCAAATATTAATTCATTTGCTACATCTGAATCGAGTGTAGATGTTACTCCGGATGGCGATTTACTCGCAGGCGAAACAAGCAATATTTACGACAATTACATTAATACCCTAGATTTGTCTACTCAATATGCAACTTTTGGTACATTTAGTCTAAAAAATGACTTAAATAGAGATGATACTGTAAATTCTTTAGACATATCGAATACAGTTACAAATTTTTATATAAATGGAGATTGTTCTCCGCAAGAACTAGCTAATAATATTTGTGAATAATAATTAAGTGTCTTTAAGTAAGAATAATGTAAATATTTTGACTTATAAAATCTTGAACAAAATTGTTCTGGTATTTTTAGTATTGATTTTAGGCTCATTATTATTAGCTTTTTATAACAAGGTAAGTGCTGCAACTTTTACATTTAGCCCATCGGTTGGGTCTTTTGGGAGGGCTTGCTTGAGTACTCTTGTGGTGCAAATAAACGCAGTTGGAGAATCTTCGAATGCTGCCGAAATAGAAATCGATTATAATCCGTCGGTTATTACAATAATCGATAGCAATCCTTTAGAGGCTGGAACTCAAGTTAGGCCGGGCGATGCATACCAAGCATATTTTTATAACCAGGTTGATTCTATTAACGGGACAATTAGAGTGGCGGCTGCATCTTTTGCCCCGCCATTAACTACAAACAGAACATTTATCGAAATTGATTTTACTTCTGCAGTTTCTGCAACAAATTCGAATTTTAATATCCGATTCGATGGTCTAGGAGCTACCCTCGATAGTAACATTGCAGATTCGTCCACAAGTAACGATATATTAACAGGTGTTACAAATGGATCTTACAACTTTATACCAAGTTCTTGTTCGGGCGACACTGAAGGTCCTAATGTAATTTTTAACTTTCCAACTAATAATCAACAAAATGTTCCATTAAATTCCAATGTATCTATAAATCTTACAGATAATTCGAGTGGAGTAGATTTAAGCACTGTAGAATTCATTGTAAATGGTGTTGTTTACATACCTTCAGATGTAGAAGTATCGTATTCAGGGTCTCCAAACAATTATTCGTTTACAATAAATCCGTCTGCTGATTTCCCAGCTAATCAGGCAAGTACTATTGTAGTTAGAGCATCGGATTATTCAGGTAATTTTACCGAAAGGCAAATTATATTTAACGTTCCTCAGCCAGTTCCACCAGCACCCCCACCAGTAGTAGATCCAGACAGAGACCAACCAGTAATTAGTTTTTTAACACCAATTAATTTACAGGCTAATGTAGAACCAGATAGTCTAATCCAGTTCACAGTTGCCGACGATGGTAGTGGAATAAACCTAGATTCTTTAATTATTTACTTTAATGGGTCTGAATATAGAAATGGTGACGAGGGAGTAACAATTAATGAAGGCCCAGTTACATATACAGTCACATTAATTCCTACAGATGGGATTATGGAAGATGCAATTAATACTTTAAGAGTAGTAGTTGCCGATATGGAAGGAAATTTTGCAGACAGACAAATAATTTTTAATTTCCCAACAGTAGAAGTTACAGACCCGGAAAGTTGTCCAAGTGAGCCAAGCGAAGAGCAAATTTGTTTTGGTGAAACAATAACTGTTAATCAACTACCAGGCTTGGTTAATCGAATTTTTCAAAACGATAAAAATCTTTTTAAAAACACACCTTTAGAAGATACTGTTTTTGATCAATTAGCTTCTGATATTGGAGTTACAGGAGTTAGTGCACTAGGTTTAGGTTTATTAGCGAGTATTGCTCCAATACTAACACTATTAAGCGTTCCAGGTGCTATATTAAAGTTTTTTGCAATATTATTAGGCAAAAAAGAAAAAAATCCATGGGGAGTGATTTTAGATGCAGTTACAAATAAGCCAATACCATTTGCTATATGTCAGCTTTATGTTTCTGGTTCACAATATAAGTTAAGTCAAACAGTAAGTGACTTGGAGGGTAGATACGGCTTTATAATTAGTCCAGGTAAATACAGAATAGAGGTAAAACAATCCGGATACGAAACCTTCACCAAAGAAGTAGAGATAAACGATCAGGAAGAAATATTTATTTACGATATAAAACTAAAGCCAGAAGGTTACAATATAAAAGTAACAACTAACTACTTTGACAATACCAAAAAATTTTTAAAGAATTTTATTACTGACTTGTTAAACTTTCTATTTAGAGTAGGCTTTATTTTTTCAACAGTTTCAATAATAATTTCGTTTAGTATTATAAATTTAATAATATTTCTATTTTACATAAGCATTATTTTAATAAAAAATATTAATAGATTACGCAAGAAATCTAAGTTTGCATCTGTTGTTAACTCTAAAAATAGCTTAAGGGTACCTTATGCTCAGGTAAGAGTTTTTGATCCTAAAACTTGGAAAATGATAGATTCACAAGTTACAAGTTACAATGGTC
>CAZRHM010000002.1:0-30295 GCA_964599845.1 uncultured Candidatus Saccharibacteria bacterium | reverse complement strand
ATATACAATCTGTTATTATAGGCGCTGTTTCTTTTGTGGTAGCTGTCCAAATACTAACTTTAGGTATTATCGGTGAGCTAATAGCAGTCAATAGAAAATTAATCGAAGATGCTTTGGAAAGAATCAAGCAAAAATAAAAAATGATTTAGTATAATTACCTGTTGTATACTTTCAATTAATTAATTTAACTATATGACTATCACAATAATCGGCTCCGGTTACGTTGGCACAACATTCGCAGCAATACTTTCCAACTGTGGATACAAAGTTTACGCGCTCGACATAAATCCAAAAATTATAGAATCTTTAAAAAATAAAAAAGCACACTTTTTTGAAGTAGGTTTGAACGATTTTGTTAAAAAAGGAATCGAATCAGGAAATTTAATTCCAACAACTTCTTACAAAGATTCCATTGCAAATTCTGATGTTGTTTTCTCATGTGTAGGAACTCCCGATAACCCAGATGGAAGCTCAAACTTAACTTACGTTTTTGATTCCGCTTTGGAAGCTGCAAAGTATGCAAAAGAAGGTTTAATTTATGTTCAAAAAAGTACTGTTCCTGTAGGTACAGGTAAGCGGGTTTTAGAAAAAGTTAAAAAAGCAAATCCAAATTTATTAATCCACTATATTTCAAACCCAGAATTTTTACGTGAAGGTTCCGCAGTTTTTGATACTTTTTTAACAGACAGGGTAGTTGTTGGAGGGGAGCATAAACAAAGCATTAAAACAGTTTTGGATATACATAAAAAAGTAAGTGAGTACGCAACAAAAATCGATTTTAGCTTGTACGAAGAATTTGCAAATGTATTTTCAGACAAAATTCAAAACATAGATGAGAAAATTAAAGATATTAAATATTTATCAACCTCACTCGAAAGTGCAGAGCTTATAAAAGTCACGGCAAACGCTTTTTTAGCATTAAAAATTTCGTTTGCAAACTCAGTTGCAAAGTTAGCTCAAAAGTTTGATGCAGATGTAAATGAAGTTATGGATGGAGTTGGTAGCGACGCACGAATCGGCAGATCTTTCCTATATGCTGGCTTAGGCTGGGGAGGAGGTTGTTTTCCAAAAGATGTAAGTGGCTTAATCTCCCTCTTCGAGCAGAACAATATTCAAAATCCAATTATGGATGCAGCTGTTTCAGAAAATCACAGTATGGCAGCCTATTTAATAGGATTAATGGAAAACGAATTAGGTTCTCTAAAAAATAAAAAGATTGCAATATTAGGGCTCGCATTTAAATCTGGAACCAGCGATTGTAGAAGGTCCCCTTCTATAAATCTTGCTAATGAGCTTATAAAAAAAGGAGCAGTTGTAAGTGCGTTTGATCCAAAAGCTAATAGCGAAGCAATGGAATATATAGATTCAGAAGTTAAAGTAAAAGATTCCGCAGAAGATTTATTAAAAAATATAGATTCAGTTGTGATTGCAACCGAATGGCCTGAATTCAAAGAATATGATTGGAAAAATTTACTAGGTGAAATTTCAACCAAAACAATATTCGATGCAAGAAACATTTTAGACAAACAAAAACTACAGAAAATAGGGTATAAATATGTAGGAATAGGAAAATAATGAGTAAAGACTTAACTGTAATAATCCCGGCAAAAAACGAAGCAAAAACAATTGTTAAAGTTATTGAGCAAGTTCTTCTTTTAGATAGAGTCGGAGAAGTGATTGTTATAAATGATGGATCAACTGATTCTACAAAAGAAGTATTAATTCCATTTGAAAAAAGCGGAAAGATTAAATTAATAAATAATAAAGTAAATAGAGGGAAGGGTTACAGCGTCCGAAAAGGAATTTCTATGGCTACAAAAAAATATTTAATTGTGCAAGATGCAGATTTAGAATTGCACCCTTCATCAATTAACCTTTTGATTACCAAAATGGAAGAATCTGATGCTGATTTAATAAATGGCAATAGAGATTTTTCATCTAAAAAAGTAAAAAATATTAGCAAAGCTGCAAGTGCTATTATTCCATTAATCGTTTTTTTATTTACTGGCAAATGGATTAAAGATGTCGTTTGTGGGTATAAGCTTATGGAAACCCAGAAATATAAAGAACTTAATTTGATTGCAGAGGGATTTGAAATTGAACCAGAAATTATTGTAAAAGCAATTGATAAAAAATATAAAATTGTTGAACAAAAAGTTCCTTTTAATCCAAGAAGTACAAAAGAAGGTAAACATGTGCGTTGGGTAGATGGAATTAAGGTTTTGAAGTTTTTAATGAGGTATAGGTTTTCTGGAAAAAATGCTTGACTTAGTTACTAAATTAGAATAAGTTTAAGTTAGTTAAAAACTTATATGAAACTTACTCGTTTTATTTTCGCTTTCCTAATTGTTAGTCTATTTTCTATCCAAATCGTTAGGGCGACTCCTGGTGAATGGTCCACAGATGGAACAAATCTTTACTATACAGATGGAAGGGTTGGTATTGGAAATTCGACTCCAAGCGCGTTATTGGATGTAGGGAGCCATCCCAGTGGTATTACCTCGGGGCATTTAGTCGTTGATGATGTAAACCGAAAAGTATATGTAGGGCGATTGGGAGATTCTGGAAATACAAAAAACTTTATTGTACAGAATAGAGTTGGTGCAGAGATATTCAATGTAGATGTTAATAATGGGCAAATTTTTAGTAATTCCAGGTTAAAAATAACTTCAGGAAATGAAGTATTGCAATTGTCAAATGGTGAGCGATCCATGACAATTAACAGAGCTCCGGGAGGTGCGAACACAGGCTCATGGGTTTTTAATACACATGATAATTTTGAATTTGTGACTGATGGCATTGCAAGAGTGAAAATTGACAACACTGCGCTGTATGCTAGAGAAATAAGAGTTAACAGCACATGGGCAGACTATGTTTTTGAGCCTGAGTATAAACTAATGAATTTATATGATCTTGAAAAATTTATTAAAGAAAATAAGCATTTACCGAATATACCTTCTGCTAAAACAATAGAGAATGAAGATTTGAATGTTGGAGAAACTATGCGATTACAAATGGAAAAAATCGAGGAGCTGACTTTGCATACAATTGAACAACAAAAGCAAATAGATTATTTGAAAAGTAAAATAAAATGAAAGGGTTGTTTGTAGTATTTGTAAGTATTGTCTTTTTCTTTTTAGGTGCGAGCTCTGTACATGCTCAAGATACTTACCCATACGCATTTTCAGTAGCCAATATAGCTGACCCATGGAATTTTTTTACAAAAAACTGCACCTCGTATGTAGCATGGAAGATGAATGAAGGTGGGGTTAGTTTTTATAACCAAATGCAAGGACCAAATGGAAATTCTGGGAAGTTTGGGAACGCACACAATTGGGATAACAACGCAAGCAACATTGGCTTTGTTGTTACTTCCACACCTTCACCTGGAGATATTGCAGTATTTGAGGTTGACAGCAGAGGGGCTGGGCCTGCAGGGCATGTAATGTTTGTAGAAAGTGTGAACTCGAATAATACTGTCAATGTATCACAATACAACTGGCTTCCAAACTCGTATAGTTACAGTACTCGTACGAATATTGTGGCAGATAAGTATATAAAGGTACTCTCAAATAGTTGTGGAGGGAATAATCCTATATTACAAAATATGACAATAAATTCTGGGCAAACTTTTAACTGTAACGCAAATAATTCAATAACCTTAAAAAACTTTAACGCTTTGAATGGAAGTAATGTAAGATTATTCATTAATTAAAAACTCTATGAAAAAAAATTCCTTTTATATTGTTCTAATAACAACAGTCAGTTTATTTGTAATGGCAGGGCTGGTCATAATTCTGTCTCAGAACCAAAGTGATAAGCAAAATGATAGAACCTCTGAAGAGGATTTTGAAAGTGAAAATAAGGAAGAAGATAGACTTGAAGAAAACACTGAAGAAGAGCCTAAACAAGAAATAATCGAGAAAAAAGATGAGGATATAGTAGGAACATATACTTTTGTCACACAAGATTACACTAAGGCCCACCTTGATCCAAAATATCAAATAGCTTATCCTAAAGGGTTTAGTGAAAGGATAGACGTTGTAAACAGCGGTGCTTGGGATTATACTTTAACAAAAGAAGATTTAGAAATACGACTGGATACTACCGGTGTAGGTGACCTCACCAGAGATGAATCTGTTGTGGAATTTATGAATAGTTGGGGAGGTTATGACTTTGAATATAAATTTGAAAGTATTGAAGTTGCAAAGAATGTTAATGGATTAGATTATAGTTTGTATGAGTACATAACAGAAAACACAAACGAATATTACGTCGCAATTGTAGACGTGGCTAAAAGTTATGAAGGTAGGGCCCATGTAGCTATAAGTATAAATAATCATAAGCCAGAGAGCTTAGAATTACTTAAAGAAATGGTTAATAGAATCAAAACAATATAGTTTTTAAAACAAATTAAACTTTAAAATTTCAATCAGTGCTTTAAATCCGTCCCTAAATGCTTTCATTTTTTTGCCTTCTTCAATTGTTCTGGCGTTGTAGGTGATAGGCACAATTCCGAATTTTAAATGCGAGCCATTTTGTTTTTTATATTTAGATAGTTTCACTGTTATTTCTGGCTCAAAGCCAAAATTACTTTTTGATTCTATAGTTTGTCCGATTTCTCTTGCAATATCTCCTTTAATTAGCTTATAACAAACTTCCATATCGGGAATCCATATTTTGATTCTTGGATAAGTAAATATATTCGATATTAGCGATATAAATTTGTTACCTATATAGTTAATTGGATAAATTACTTTATTCCTTTTCCCAAATCTATTTCCATAAACTACATCCAAATCTTTATTAAGCATTAAATCTAACAAATTAATAATTTCATTTGGCTCATATTCAAAATCTGCATCTTGAATAATTAAATATTCTCCATTAGATTCGATAATTCCATTTTTAACTGTTTGTGATTTTCCTAAGTTCTTTGAATTATGTATTGCAATAACTTCTGCATTATTTTTAGCCAGTCTATCTATTATTTCTCCTGAGGAATCTTTTGATCCATCATTAACAATGATTATTTCTTTTGCAAAATCTTTAGGAAATTTTACTTTTAAAACTTTATTAACAAGCTCTGCTAACGTTTTTTGTTCGTTATAAACAGGGATAATTATGGATAATGTTTTCATATGTAGTTAATACAAGAATTTTATCATTTTATTTAATAGGTTAGAAATAATCCTTTATATTAGTTTAAATGTTTCTAATTTTTGCAGGAATTCTGTAGGGGTAAAAATTGTAATGTCTTTTGCCTTTTTAAAATCCTTTTTGTTACGGGTTATAAGTATTCTGGCATTATCTTTGCATGTTAAATACTGAACAGCATCTTCGTAATCTTTGAATTTTAGATTAAAAGCGTTTATCGCATTAGTTGCAGTAGTATCTACTACTTTAAGTAGAGAACATAAATCTTTTAATGCCTCTGGATTCTTGCAAATATAAGCAGAGTTAACTATTGATAATGAGGAACAAGCTAGTATTAAACCTTTTTTATATAGTGAAAGAATTTGCAAAGCTTCGTCAAAAAAGCCTTTTCGTTTTTGAATTATATCTACAATTATATTGGTATCAAGAAATATGGCTTCCATGTTTATCTAATATCTTTTTTAGTTTTAAATCATTCTTATCTTTTTTTAATTCTAAAGATGTCAATTTTTT
Organism: uncultured Candidatus Saccharibacteria bacterium; assembly: GCA_964599845.1. Taxonomy (GTDB): domain Bacteria; phylum Patescibacteriota; class Dojkabacteria; order J137; family J137; genus CAZRHM01. The sequence goes on along the minus strand of CAZRHM010000002.1, from coordinate 24,625 downwards.
AATAATATTATCTACTTTTGTATCACTTAGTCTTCGCCTTGGAGCAAATGGAGATATTGTAAAGGCAGGTAGTGATCTGTAATAAACTACAATTTCTTGATTTTCATTTTGAATTTGATTTATTACGGATTGCATATTGTTTCGGAGATATTTGGTTGTTATGAAGTTTTTTTTCATAACCAAGTTTAACATGAGTTGCACTCAAGATCAACTAAGCTTAAAGATATATTTCACTAACATTGCAATTTTACTTTTTAAGTTATAATGCTTTAAAGCTATCCATAGCCAAGTTTTTGCTTTTTCTTTATTTATAAACTCCAGCCTTTTTTGGCTTGTAGACTTCATATACGAATGCCAAAGGGTAGCCTCGCCTGAGTAAAGTACTTTCCAGCCTTTTTTGTTAGCTCTAATAAACAACTCTAATTCATCCATGTAAAGCTTGATCTTTTCCCAATATAGTCCAATTTCGTTTAACATTTTTACCCTATATAAAATGCCCGCACCGCTTACACCAAAAACAAATTCATCGGAATCGTACTGGCCATTATCATTTTCTTCAAAACCTCTATCGTAAGCTTGCATAAATCCATCGTATATTAGTCCTGCAGAGTTTATTAGCCCTTCATTTTTATTATTAAAAAATTTTATTTTTGGACCAATAGCTCCTATTTGCGAATCGTTATTAATCTTTTTATATAGAATTTCTATAAGATTCTTATTAAGTTTTGTATCTGGGTTTAAAACAAAAACAAATTCAGGATTGTATTTTTTTATTGCATACCTTATTCCCTTATTATTAGCTCCAGTTAAAAAAAGATTTTTGTTGTTTTGAATAAAATCTACATTTTTATATTCTTTTACAATATTTTTTGTATTGTCAGATGAGTTGTTGTCTACAACTATTATTTTATTTTCACTAAATGTTTGATTCTGAATAGAATCTAAACAAGTTTTTATATCTGACTCGTTATTATATGTAACTATTATTGTGCAAATTGTATGTTCCATATTTAGTGGGCGATGGCGGCAGTTAGTTTGTTTTATTTAAATTCAGTACTGCCGCCATCGCATTTACTACCATATATTATAGCTAAGAAATTTATACGAAATGCAAAAGGTAGGGTCATTACCCTCCAAAGGCGGGCATACGAGAAATGAACTTCTTGCAAAAGAAGTGAATGATCCCGATTTTTTTCGGGATCGTATTGCTGACGCAATACTCCTCGCAATGACACAAATATACATCACGTTAAAATTTCTTAAAATAATAATCTTTTTTTTGTACCCAGTTCAACATTTTTAATTAAGTTACACAGAGCATTATTATCTACTATTAAGTAATATCTTAAAACTTACAACTTAAAGCTTATAACTTTATTAACAAATTGCCAAACGGTCTGATTCAATATATCATAAAAGAATGGAAGATTTATTTATAAAACTAGTTCCTAAAGTAAGTGCACAAAGCTTTGATGCCTTAGCACAACCGACTTTTGGTAGTATAGACATAGGCGGAGGCAGTTCTATAACTGGTAGCGTTTTGTTATCTTCCGATAAAACTTCGGTAACAGTTGGTGAACGATTTAAGGTAAGGGTAGAACTTAAAACTAACGATGTTAATATTTCAGAATATAGGGTAGTTGTAGATTTTGACCCAACAAAACTAACAGTTATCGATGCAGATCCATCTGTAAATGGAACACAAGTAAGAGTTTTGGACGAGGTGTTTACAGTGCCTAATCCACTTGACGATAACACAGTCGCATCGGTTGGTAGAATTAGAGTAAGAGCTTCTGCTCCAAGTACACCTCTAACAGTAAATAAAGATGTAGTAGAAATTGAATTTCAGGCACAAAGTGCTGGAAGTACAGGGATTAAAGTAGTAGAAGGATCTGTTGGTAGCCAAATTGTTCGGGAGGCTGGTGTTGGACTTTCTTACACAGCAAACGAAGTAACAATAGATGTGACAACGCAAACTTCCACAACCACTACTGGGTCTACAACCGGAACAACTACAACAGGCAGTACAGCTGGTACTACAGGTACAACAACTACAACTGGAGGACAGCAAATACCAGATACAGCTTTAAGCGACGATGTTATATCAGCTGCATCAGTAATATTTGGTGTACTGTTTGTAATTTTAGGCTCATCCTTAGTAATTAATAAATCAAAAAATAACCGTCAAAAGCAGACTTAAATTTCTGTTTAACGTTTGTAATACTTCTAATTCTTTAATTTCTAGTCCACAATGATATATATTTGTTTTTTGCTAACTGCCTTGCGTAGGGTGAGTTCTATTAAAGTAGAGGTATAAGGAATAATAACTGTTGGTTATTAACATTCCATTCTCGCTAAAACCGTTTTGCGTATAAACTACGTAACTGTTGACTGTCTAAATCGATAAAATATCAATATGCTAAAATAGAATATGAATAAAAGGCTTGCTGGTACTAATGCCGAAAATGCAGCAATTCAGTATCTTCAAAATAAGGGATATAAACTTGTTGGAAAAAATTTTTACGCTTCAAATTATTCAGAAATAGACTTAATAATGAGGGATAAAGAATTTATAGTTTTTGTAGAAGTTAAGAGTATAAAGGAAAATACCGAATACTATATATACGAAACCCTAACAGGTGCTAAAAAGCGAAAAATAAAGAGAGGGATAGATTCTTGGCTTATTAAAAATAATAAAATTAATAGTGTATGGAGGTTTGACTTTGTTGGTATAATATATAAAGATAATGTAGAGGTTGTAGAACATTTTAAATTTGTAGAATTATAATATTGGTAACTTGATTTTAAGATTTTAGCAGTGATATACTGTAAGTGCTAACATAACATTTTTTATAATAAATATGCTACCAAATAATAAAGACGTACAAAGTATATTGCATCAGATTTCTGCGATTATTCCGCACTATTGCGATAAGTGTGGTGCAAAACATAATCATGCAGACTTAGAAGTGATTTATAACGAAAACTCAAAAGTAATGTGTAAATTGAATTGTAAAAGCTGTGGTAATTCTTACATGATTCAGGTTCATTCACAAATGGATGGAGCAATGCTTTCGGCAAAAAGAACTCCATATAAATCAGAAATTACAAACAAAGAAATAACAAAATTTTCAGAGTTACCAAGGATTGATACAGACGAAATAATCGACGTTTACAACACTTTACAAAAAATAACTTCTATAGAAGATTTTAACAAACTGTTTTAAAGCATTTGTAAACTTGTTTATTCCAGTCCAATTTGATAAAATAGCCAAGCTTGGTTAATTGAACAATCTATTGAATACAGATAAAAAAAGTAAAAGCGATACAGTTGTGGTAGAAGGAGAAGTTACCGAAGTATTGCCTGGGCTAGAGTATATGGTAAAGATTGATTTTCAGGGAATAGAGCATTTTGTAAAATGCTATGTATCTGGAAAAATGAGAACGCACTTTATACAACTTGAAAAAGGCGATAAGGTTAGAGTCGAAATATCCCTATACGATATTAACACTGGGAGAATCACATTTAGGCTTACTAAAAGAAAGCCTGCTTATGGTCCACCAAGAAGACCAAAGAAATAATAATTTGAATTGTTAAATACGCACGGCGTATTTACTATATTAAAAAAATTTGCTATAAATCATAGTTAATAAACATAAATGAAGGCAAAAGCAAGCGTAAAAAAAAGATGTAAAGACTGTTATATTGTTAGACGCAAGAAAAAAGTCTTTAAAAACGGTAAAATGAAGGTGAAACCTGTTTACTATGTTTATTGCAAGGTAAACCCTAAACATAAACAAAAGCAGGGATAATTAAAATTTATAAATAACTACAATTAAAAACTTATTACTTAAAACTTATAGCTTAAAACTAAAATATGGCAAGAATAGTTGGAGTAGAAATACCAAATGAAAAAAGAGTAGAAATTGCTCTTACATATATTCATGGAATAGGATTAACGGTTTCTAAACAAATATTGGAAGCAACTAATGTAAGCCCAAATACAAGAGTAAAGGATTTGAAAGATGCAGAGGTAAAAAGAATTTACGAATATATAGAAAAAAACATACCTACAGAAGGACAAGTAAAGCAAATAGTTTTTCAAAATATTAAAAGACACAAAGACATTAGAACTTATAGAGGTTTAAGGCACAGAGCAGGATTACCTGCTAGAGGGCAAAACACTAGAAGTAATTGTAGAACAAGAAAAGGTAGGGCAATTGCAGTAGGTGGCTTAAAGATAAAAGCAACAGCACCTAAATAAAATTAGTAAATTATAATAATAAGTCAAAAGCTAAAATTAACTAAATATGGCAAAGAAAGAAGTAAAAACAAAATCTACAGTTAAAACTAAAAAGAAAAAAAGCATATCACCAAAAGTATTGGTGCAAGTTACAGCAACATATAACAATACAATAGTTGCTGTTTGTGATTATGAAGGAAACGTTATAACAATAGCGAGTCCTGGATCTGTAGGTTTTAAAGGAAGTAAAAAAAGTACAGCTTATGCAGCTACTTTAGCCGGAGAAGAAGCATCTCGAAAAGCGATTGAAAGAGGAGCACGAGAAGCAGAAGTAGTTGTAAAAGGAATAGGGATAGGAAGACAAGCTGCAGTAAAAGGTGTAAGGGCAGCTGGATTAAAAATAACCTCTATGGCAGATCATACAGCTATTCCACATGGAGGTTGTAAACCAAGAAGAAAACCAAGTAAGTGATAAGAATGTCACCCTGATCTTGTCAAAGCCTAAAGTTAACATTATAAAAATATAAATAATAATTTATTAATAACAATAAGACTGTAAAATAATAACTTAGAACTTACAGCTTAAAACATAAAATTTATGAGATATACAGGACCAAAATGGAGAATAAATAGAAGAGAAAACGCAACAGTTTTAACTTCTTCAGAAAAATGGAAAAAAAGATCTACATTGCCAGGTCAATTTTCTACATTAAAAAAGCGTCCATCTGATTACGCAATACAGTTTAGAGAAAAACAAAAAGTAAAAAGAACATATGGAATGACAGAAAAACAGTTTAGAAGGTTTTATAATCTTGCTACAAAATCGGGAGGTAATACCAGTACAAAGCTATTGCAATTATTAGAGCTTAGATTAGACAATGTTCTATATAGATTAGGATTTGGCTTAACTAGAGCACAAGCAAGGCAATTCGTAACACATGCACATGTAAAATTAAATAATAAAAAACACAATATCCCATCTACAATATTAAAGCCAGGGGATGAAATCGAATTTTCAAAAAAACTTACAGAATCACCAATATTTAAAGAAGTTACATCATTGAACAAATCAGTAAAAGCACCAACATGGTTAGAAAAATTATCTAAAGGAGGAAAGGTAATAGCGGAGCCTACTAGAGATGAAATGGATCCAAGTATTAAAGAACGATTAATAATTGAGTTGTACTCAAGATAATAATTTAATTTATAAATATTTAATATGATAGCTTTAAGTGAATTCACAATAAAAAAAGTAGAAGAACAAAATAACTCTGCTTTATACGAAATTGGACCATTGCCAAAAGGTTATGGACACACACTAGGTAATATTTTAAGTAGAGTGTTAAGATCTTCAATTCCTGGAGCAGCAATTACTTCAGTAAAAATTGATGGAGTATTGCATGAATATTCCACTTTAGCCGGAATAAACGAAGATATGCTTCAAATTATTCTTTCACTTAAAAATGTTGTATTCAATGTAAAAACAGATGATGTTGTTGAGCTAGATATAAATGTAAAAGCTAGTGGAAACATTACAGAAGTAAAAGCTGGAGATTTTTCAAAATCTTCAGATGTTGAAGTTGTAAATCCTGATTACGTAATAACAAAATTAACTGATTCCAAAGCTAATTTTAAGGCAAAAGTAACAGTACAAAGAGGCGTAGGGTATCAATTGCCAAACGAATCAGTAAGGCAAGAAATTGGAGTACTGCCAGTTGATGCAAATTTTTCACCAGTAAAATTAGTTAAATACGATGTAGTGCCAACTAGAGTTGGTCAACAGACAGAATTAGATCAAATTAACCTTGCAGTAGAAACAAATGGAGCAATCACTTCATCTGATGCACTAAGCATTGCATCAAATATTTTAAATGATATGGCAACAAACTTTGTTACACAAACTAAAGATATGGTTTCTGGAAAAGCAATGACTACAGTACCAACTCAAAAAGTAACAAAAACTCAAGAAACTTTTGAATCTAACGAAGATAAAATAGTTGTAGCAGAATTAAACTTATCTACCAGATTGTCTAACGCACTACTAAGAGCAGGTTTCGATGATCTACGAAAACTTGAAGGATTCACCGAAGAAGAGCTTGCAAATATTAGAGGAATGGGAGAAAAATCTTTAGAAGAATTAAAAGATACATTAAAAAAACATAAAGTTACATTGATATAATATGTTTAGTAATAGAAAAAAATTAAAACTACAAGGAAAAGATAAAGCTCATGCGAAAGCTCTAATTAAGTCGCAAATCATTGAGCTTATCCGAAACGGTAGAATTAAAACTACACCAACAAAAGCAAAAGCTTTAAAATCAAGTTTCGATAAACTAGTAACAATGTATAAAAAGAATACAGAAGCTAGTAAAAAAATCGTAATATCAAGACTAGGAGAAAACAAAAGGGCATTTACCCAACTAGAAAAAGTTGTAAAAGAAAAACTTGGCGATCGAAATTCAGGTTATACAAGAATTATCAAAACACTATCTAGACCTGGAGATAATGCAAAGCAAGCATATATAATGCTAATGAACACAGAATTTGAACCAAAGAAATCGAAAATTAAAAAAGTACTTAAAAAACAAGAACAAAGTAAAAAATCTGAAGGGATTGGAGGTAGAATAAAAGGAGCTGTAGAAAATGCAGCAAAAATTAACAAAGCTCAGGCAGATGCAAAAGACATTGCCGGAACAGGATTTAGAAGAAATTCAAAATAACTAAAATGAAACAAAGAAAAATAAATCAAAAAAGTATTGAAGAAAAGTGGTATCTAATAGATGCTACAGGTTTAAGAATAGGTAAGGTAGCTACAAAAGCTGCAGAACTATTGTTAGACAAAGGTAATCCATTAATGAGAGATTACTTACAACCAAACACAAAAGTGATAATTACAAATGCAGAAAAAATAGATTTTACAGAAAAGAAAGGATTTTCTAAGTTTTACCAAACTTACTCTGGTTACCCAGGAGGTTTAAAAAGACTTAGTTTGGAAGAACAAATTAAAAAGAATCCAACATATCCATTAGAAAGAGCAATTAAGGGAATGTTACCAAAAAACAAAAGAGGTAAGGCAATAGTAACAAACTTAAAACTTTATTCTGGTTCTGAACATGTACATACAGCACAGAACCCACAAATTATTGAATTTAAATAAATAAATTAATATGGCAGAAAAATACATATATACAATTGGAAGAAGAAAAACATCAGTTGCTACAGTTAGATTGTTCAACGGAAACGGTAAATCAACAGTAAATAATAAAGATTTTGAAAAATTATATTTAAGTAAGGCTGAGCAAAAAATGGTTACTAAACCATTTGTAGTTGCAGATTTAGATCCGAAAGATTACTACTTTACGTCTGTAGCTAACGGAGGAGGAAAAATGTCTCAACTAGGAGCAATTGTTTTAGGAATTTCTAGAGCGATTGTAAAAATGGATGAGTCTAAAAAACCATCTCTTAAAAAAGAAGGTCTTCTTACTAGAGATCCTAGAATGGTTGAACGTAAAAAACCTGGTCTTCGAAAAGCAAGAAAGACAGAACAATACTCAAAACGTTAAGCCATACTACTCTTCAAACCAAACTTATTTTGGAACGTTTAAGGAAAGAAAGTCAATATATTGGATTTTTTGTTTAATCATTCAAGAGTAAAAATGCCATTAACTTATTAAAGCACTTTCTAACATTTAATTAAACAAAATATTGGAATCACTTTGCTGCCCCATTTAATTTTCTAACTAGCTCAAAAATACTAAACAAATAAAAGAAATGCAGAAAACAATAGCCATTTCAGAACAGTTATTCTACTTTTTATAATTTTAAATATTTATTCTATTACTAATATCAATCAAGTTTTTTGGTATTTCATTTATATCTGCTCCAGTTAAAATGAGTCTCGCGGTTAGCTTATTAATTAAATAATCTGCAAGATTTTGCCTGTGAACAACATCTAACTCGGACATTAAATCATCTATTAAGAATAAAGTTTGTGAGTTTTCTTTATCTTTTATTAACTTGTATTGGGAAACTTTAACAATAAAACTACCTAACCTTTGTTGCCCTCTAGATCCTTTAAATTTTAAATCTTTATTATCAAAAATAAATTGAAAATCATCTTTGTGAATACCATAAAGTGTTTTTCCTACAATTATTTCTTTGTCAGAATTTTGCAAATATTTATTACTAATTTCTTCTTCCAGGTTTTCTTTAAAATCTAAATTTGGCAAATACTTTATTTTAAAGTCTTCAACTCCGTGGAAAATATCTGGATAAACACTTTTTATTATGTTTTTAATATCTACAAAGTACTTTTTTCGGTACTGCATTATAGATACGTTTAATTTAATTATTTCTTTGGTCCAAAAATCTAGTTGGTTTAATCCAGCTTTTTCTTCTCTAATTGCTTTAATTACACTATTTCGATTTTTAAGAACTTTTTTGTACCTTACTATTAAATCGTAGTAACCTGGAATATACGAAGATAAAAAGAAATCTAAATCTCTTCGTCTATTTTCGGGCTCGCCATTAACCAAATCGATTGAATTTGGAGCAAAAATTATTACAGGGAATTTTTCAATTATCTTCTTTGTAAAAACTCGTTTTTCATTAAGGGTAAGTTTTTTTGCAAATCTGTTACTTTGTTTTTGAATTGAAAGTTTAATTATATTGCTGTCCCATTCTAAACTCACAAAAACAGGATCTTCATTTTTATTTATAAGTTCACTTACTCCAGTAAAAGATCTAAAAGAAGTTTGATAAATTGTATAAAAAATTGCTTCTAATAAGTTTGTTTTTCCGCTTCCGTTTTTTTCAATAATTAAATTAAAAGACTTAATAGAACTAGTAATTGACACTAAATTCCTGTAATTTTTAATTGTGATATTATTTAACATATGAAAATTGGAATTGATCTTTCACAAATAACAGAACATAAAACTGGTATAGAGCATTATACCCATCAAATCTTAAAATCACTAATAACTATAGATAAAACAAACAAGTACTTAATTTATACTAATAATAAAGATTATTTGTTTGAACATAAAAATCTTCCCAAAAATTATAAAATAGTGCAGATTGCATCAAAAAAACCAAACATACTATGGATTTTAAAGGTTGTTAAAAATCTTAGAAAAAACAAAATAGATTTATTTATTTCACCATCCTACTTTATGTTTGGTGTATTTTTTAATAATACAATACAATTCATTCACGATATTGCACCAATTAGATATCCAGAGTTTTGGCCTAAAAGTGCCAGTTTAAAATTCAAAATACAACTTAAGCTAGCCACTATATTTACAAAATCTTTTGCAGCAAATTCTGAATATACAAAAAAAGATTTTATAAAAGAATTTCACAATGCATACAAAAAGACACATGTTATTGGTACTGGTTTAACTGATTGGGTTTACAACAAGCCAAATATTAATGAACAAAACAGAGTAATAAAAAAATATAAACTAAACGATAAGTTTTTTTTAAGTGTAAGTACAATTCAACCAAGAAAAAATTATGTAAGAACAATTAAAGCATTTGCAAAATTCTTAGAATATTATCCAAATTTCAATTACTATATTGCAGGAAAAAAAGGATGGCATTATTCCGAAATCTACGAAACAGTAAAGGAATTAAATCTTGAAGATAAAGTCATATTTTTGGGATACGTTCCAGAAAAAGATATTGCACCACTTTTTGATTTAAGTAGTGCAATAATATATTGCAGTGTTATGGAAGGTTTCGGTTTACCAGTAATAGAAGCATACGCAAGAGATGTCCCTGTAGTGACTTCTAACCTAGAGGTAATTAAACAAACAATGGGAGATAAAGTAATTTATACAGATCCGCTAGATATCCAAAGTATTACTGATGGCATGAAAAAATCATTAATATATAACACATCTGTAAATTCAAAATTCGTTAAGAACCTCCATTGGGACAATGTAGCCAAGAATTTGGTTAATTTATATAAAAATTATTGACAAATTAATTGGATGGGTTAAACTTCATTTTAACGACTTATTATTATTACATTAATGGCAAAAAAGAAGACAAAACTAGTAACAGATTTAGATGAATCGGTAGCAGATGATGAAATAGATTCTGATGATGAAATAGTTGTTTCGGAGGAAGAAGCTGTTGACGATACAGCATACACTATGGGTGATATTTTAGTAGACGACGGAAGTGAAGACGATGAAGATAAAGCAATATTAAAATCAGCCAAAAAAGGTGAAGATGAAGACGATGATGAAGTTGATGAATGGTACGATGACCCAGACGATATTCTTGCTGCTGATGATCCATTTTTAGATAGCGAAGATTACGACCCTGAAAATGAATACTACGATTAATGTATGGTTTGTAGTAGATTCTAGTAGGTTTTATTAGATAAATATTGTAGTCGAGATTAAAATCATCTCAGAGAATTAGCCACCAACAGTTCCACATTATACTTTTTTATAAATTAGCAATTACATAATAGTGCTAGCTTATAAGTGATGTACTCCCATCGTTTCTAAATGAAGGTAGAAGAGTTATTCCTTGGAATATTAGCCTGTATCCGGTATAATTCCACGATAATACAATAAAAATGAAATACCAATACAAACAAACAGAAAAAACTGCCGATAACTACGAATTCGAAGTAACAATGCCCTTCGAAGAATTAAATACATACATTGATGAAGCATTTGCTAAACTTGCAAACGATGTAAAACTAGATGGATTTAGACCTGGAAAAGGACCAAAAGCTGCTATTCAAGCAAAGCTTGGGAGTAAGCCAATTATGGAAGCAATAACTAAAGCAATGCCCGAAATTGCAGTAGAAATAGTTACCAAAGAAGATAGTAAACCTGTAAACACATTATCGTACGAAGTATTAAAATTGGATCCATCTGATGGTATTGTTTTTAAATTTAGCTTTGTTAACTTTCCAGAAGTTAAACTTGGCGATTTCAAAAAAATTAAAGTTACAAAACCAGAAATAAAAATAGAAAAAGATGAAATAGACATGGTAATAAAAAATATAATAAGAAGTAGTATTAAACCAGAAAGAATTAAAGAATTAACAGCAACAAAAGAAAGGAAGTTAAATAAAAAAGAAACTAAAAAAACAAAAATAGAAAAAAACGATAAAGAAAACAAAAAAGATACAAAATCAGAAGATTTTGAACTTAACGATGCTTTAATTAAAGAATTAGGTTATGAAAAAGAAAAAACTGTGGATGCTGTTAGAAAAAGTGTACAACAAAAACTAAAAGATCTAAAACAAGACCAAGCAGAACAAGAATACTTATCGAATCTGTTAAAAGAAGCTATAAAAGTATCTAAAATGGACATTCCAAATTACTTTGTAGAAAGAGAGGTAAAAGCTACAGAGACATCTTTTACAGAAAGATTGAACGAGTTAAAACTAGATCCAGAAACTTATTTTGCATCTCAAGGAACTACATTGGAATCAAAAAGAAAAGAATGGGAAAAAGAAGCTACAGATAAAGTCAGTGCCGATATATTACTAATAACAATCGCAAACGAACATAAGGTTGTTGCGAGTGATGAGGATATTGATAGAGAATTGGCTGCAATAGCAGATCCTAATATTCAAAAACAATATGAATCTGCAAACGCCAGAGAGTATGTTAGAACTGTAATTACCAAACAAAGGGGAATGGAAAAGTTAAGAGGAATTGTTGAAGGTGCAACTAAAACTTCCAAAAAAGAGACTAAGTAAATAAAAGATAATATGTATAAAGCTGCAAATTTGTGAACCACACAAATTTGCAGCTTTTTGTATTTTCTGAATTTTTTGCTTGCTAAGCATTGCCGGTTATTGGTAACATTGTTAGTTTAGAAGTATTTATGAATATATTTTGGTCATCAAACGAGATAATGAAATGTATTGTTCAGAGTAATCTAACCTCTGAGGAATCAAACGGAGTTGTTTTTACAGATTGTCTAGAAGCTACGTACGAACTTGCTGCTGGCAATGAATGCAAAATATTTATAGATGAAAGCACTGTTAACCTTTACCTTGTTAAAACTTTATTTAAGGCTCTTGATAGTATGGGCCTAAGTAATAATGTTACAGTTATTTTTCTGACCTCAGATTTTCCTGAACTGGATATTTTAGAAAACAAACCTCCTACCAATCCAGATGAGATAAAACAAGTTTTGTTAGATATAATAAGTAATAGTGGAGATTTTGATGGCAAGAATGATTTATTAGAAAATATTGAAACTTTGGCACAGCAAATTTCAAGGTGCAGGGTAGAAGCGCTATTGGCAAATGAGCATATAAGAAATGCTGTAGCTCAAATGGGATTTGAAACAAAACAATACATACTTACCCCTGAATTAGCTAGAATATTCTATGATTTTGTGATTTACGAAATAACAGGTACCCACAGACTAGCATCAGATGAACTGAGAGAATTAACCGCCACTGACAAGAGAATAATAAGTATGGAACCAATGGACACACAAACAATGCATGTTGTTAGTCAATTAGATGGCATCTGATATGGTGTGATACACCCTGCTATAATTATCTATGCAAATTCGTAAAAAATTCATAATTCTGTTTGTAGTAACTTTATTAGGATTTATAGCACTACTTACCATTACATTTAGAATTCAACTTGCTGTTGCTTTTAACAGAGTATACGCAGAGGTTGCCTATAGATATCCAAGTGATTTTAATTTAAAAATATGGTCATTTTCCGTTCGAAACGATGTCTTTAGAGAATATTTACAAAGTAAACAAATACCTAATGAATTAATTTCATTTTCAAATAAAAATAATTTTATTCAAACAGCAACTGTAGTTAAGAATATTTTGCAATATACTAACAACAATAATATAAATTTAAGCTTGGCAGGTGTAAGCCAAAACATATTTGAAGAATCTATAAATACAAATATAAAAACAAAAAGAATTACAGATAACAATTTTCCACAGGAATATACGTACAAAGTTAAGGCTAAAAATAAAAGTAAAAAATATAGAATTAAATCGGTTAGCTTAATTACTCAGAATAATCAAAAAAATCGAGAAGCAATAAGATTTTTACTTAAGGAAGAAAATAGTAACGAACAAATCGAGGCAAAAGGTAGTTTAAATATTGATTCATATAATAAGAATTTAAAGAATCTTGCAAAAAATGTATTAGAAAATATTAAAAGTAAAGACATTACCAAGCTTAATTCGTTAGTAATTTATAATCCAATTGTAGAATATAATCAACAAGATTCGGTAGATTTAAAACTTAAAAATATAATTTTGCAGCAAAATAAGAATTTTGAAGTAGATTATTTTCAAAAATTTGTTCCAGTTGCAAAAGTAAATTATAAGTCGGAAAAGTGTAACTACTATATTCAACTGGATATTGTATACGATTATATTAATAACAATTTCAAAATATATTCTGTAAATGACTTGCTTTTGAATTTATGCAATGAAAAAAATAAATTGATAAATGAAGGATTACTCGCAACTTGCACAATTTGTTCATTCTTCCCGGTAGATAAAACAAAAGCAGTACAAAATGATTATAAACCTAAAAAAATTACGAGTTTAGAGAGTATGGGTTTTGAAGGTTATGTAAGCAGCGATATCTTTAATGACTTAAAAGATTTAGTAACTGATGCAATTAATAATGGATATAACATTTTTATTACTTCAGCGTATAGATCGTACTCGGATCAAGTTGAAGTGTTTGACTATTGGGTAAAACGAGACATGATTTTATATGGAACTACACAAAAAGAAGCAATAAAAAGAGCTAATACTTACTCTGCTATCCCAGGATTTTCTGAACATCAGCTTGGAACAACAGTAGATATTAACGCCTTCGAATGCAACGCATTCGAAGGCTATTGCCAACCCAACGAAGACTTATGGAAATGGCTTAAACAAAATGCTCGCAAATATGGTTTTGCCCAATCTTACCCTGAAAATAGAGAATCTGAAACGGGATATATTGCAGAACCATGGCATTACAGATGGCTCGGTAAAAAACTTACCCAAGAATTTTATTTACAAAATAAACTCACTTTAAACAACTGGCTTAAAGAAAAAAATGGAATATTGTAATAGATTTAAATGATGTGTATAGTTATTTGGATTTAAAGTTATATGGGTGACCAACTGGAAAATACAGAGCCTTTATTTGGAATACAAATACCAGAACCTCCAAGCAATGCAGAATTACCATCAGGTTTAGAACTAGACGCAAACTTAATCCCACAAGTGGTAGTTGAAAAATTTGGACTTAACCTACAGGGCATTATTGATGAATTTAACAGAGAATGTTCATTATTTGTTCCTCTCGATGGTGGAATTGTTCCCCTTGTTTTGGGATTAAATCAGCTTGTAAGTAATGGTGTTAATCTTGAAAATATATCGGTACACTATAATAATGGTGTTCACTATAGAAACGGTTCTTTTCCTTCTAATACAAACGTAATTGTGATAGATGAATTTTTAGATACAGGGAAAACAGCAAGGGAGCTTGAAACACTTCTTGTTAGTAATGATAATTATGTACGTGTACTACCACTGGTCACTAGAAATATGCTTGCTACTGATCTTGATGTACCACAAATAAACCATGATGAATGGTTACTGTGTGGATTTGGTATGAATAGCGGAGGACTACTAAGGGATAATTTGTACACCGACTTAAGTAATAATCCTTATAATGCTGCTCAACTTTACGCAGGTTTAACTATGTTAGAGAGAATTTCAGGATACGCTGCTTATATAAAAAACAATCAGGAATTACAAGAACTTAACGCTAATCGAGGATTCATATCAAATTATATGAAATTTTTAGGCTCAGTTAGTATATTCCCAGTGCAAAGTCCAGTAAGACAGCTATTAAAAGATTTAGCATTATTAGATCTATCAGCTCACAGCCCGCATGTTAAGGCTGCATTAAAAACAAATACAGTACAAGAATTTCATAGACAATATTTAGCTCCTTTATGGGCAGCCTAATTTTTTTTCCCGCTTTTTATTTCTTTTTGCTTCCATTATCCTAACCTCAAATTCGTTCATTCCAAAATGGTGCCCAACTTCGTGCCAAACGGTATCCTTAACTTTCTGCTCTAAATCTTTTAAATCTGTAGATATTGAAAGTAAAGGAATTCTAAATATAGTTATTGAATCAGGCAGAGCAGGGTAGCTGCCTCTTTTGCCAATTGGTACCCCTTCGTATAAGCCAAGTAAAGAATACTTGTGCCGTAACCTCATTTTGCTAATTTGTTCTGCGTTTGGAAAATCTTCAACAAAAAAATTCACATTATTCATTTTAGTTTTGAATTTTTGTGGAATAGCATCAACTGCTTGCTTTACCAGTTGTTCAAATTGTTGTATATCAACACTAGGCATTTATATATTATACAGTATAAATTGTTGGTAAACCGGTTTGTCCTAATGCGAATCGAGAAAACTCTCTCAATCATTAATCTTCAAAACTAATTCTAAAACCTTATTCTTAATAATTAATTTTCATTACTTCTTTTACCTCTAACATTGTCTTTTTAGCCTCGGCTTGTACTTTTTTTGTACCTTCCATTACAATTTCTTCTACTTTTTCTAGCGAAAATTCTTCTCTTCTTTGACGAATTGGATCCAAAAAGTTATTAATTGCTTTAGCAAGCTTTTCTTTAACTTCAACATCGCCAACTTTACCTACAACGTAGCGAGATTTTAAATCTTCAACTTCTTCTTTATTATCATTGAAAAAATCATGATAAATAAATACTGGATTACCTTCTACCTTGCCTGGATCAGTAGCCCTAATTCTATTGGGATCAGTATACATGCGTTTAACTTTTTCGTTTACTGTATTTTTGTCATCAATTAAATTTATGGTATTACCCTTACTTTTGCTCATTTTTGCATCGCCATCTGTACCAACAAGGTTTTGTTGTACACCAAACAATGGCTTTGGTAACGGAAAAATATCTTGTTTATAAGTTTTATTAAATCTTTTTGCTACAGTTCGAGCAAGTTCTACCATTGGCGCTTGGTCTATTCCAACGGGAACTAAATGGGATTTACAAAATAAAATGTCGGCAGCTTGACTAATTGGATATGCTACAAAGCCAAATGGAACAGACTCACCAAATTTCTTTTGCTCAATTTCTGTTTTAACTGTAGGGTTTCGTAAAATTTCAGAGTGTGTAACCAAGTTCATAAATAAAACTGTAAGTTCTGCAATTTCAGGAATCATTGATTGAATGAATATTGTAGATTTTGCGGGATCTAACCCTGCTGCAATGTTATCTGCTGCTACTTGTAAAACATTTTCGCGAACTTTTTCCGGATTTTTGTAATTATCTGTTAACGCTTGAACATCTGCTATTAGGTAAAATAGTTCATATTCAGTTTGTAGTTTTACACGATTTAATACAGAACCAACTAAATGACCCAAGTGTAACGCCCCTGTTGGTCGGTCGCCAGTTAAGATTCGTTTATTATGTGCTTTATTATTTTCCATACAAGAATTTTAATAGATAAGTTGTAAAAAAGCGAAATTTTTTGTGGATGTTTGTGTTTAGACTGGTTATGCCAGCCACCAAAATAGTTTTTGGGTTTGTAGGTTCATAAATAATTTTAACATATTCTTACTTGCTATAATAGTAAGCATGTCTGTAACGCTATCTTTTTTTAATTAACTTTAATGCTGGGTCATTGCGAGGAGAATTATGAAATAATTCGACGAAGCAATCTCCTGTGTAAATAAAATCTTGCACTATTATGAACTATTACTACGTTTATATTCTAACTAACAAGAACAATAGAGTTCTTTATGTTGGAATCACTAACGACTTAGAAAAACGACTTTCTGAGCACTATTTTAAAGCTAATCCTAAATCATTTACATCGATATATAACCTTAATAAGCTTATTTATTACGAAGTCTTCAATAACACTGTTGATGCAATTGCAAGAGAGAAACAAATTAAAGGAGGATCAAGAAAAAAGAAAATTGATTTGGTTAGTAAGTTTAATCCATTGTTTGAAGATTTAATGATTGAGACTGCTTCGGAGAATTTTCTAAAGAAAATTTCCTCGCAGTGACCCTATGTTGCATGGTTTATATATTATGAGATTTCTTTCTCCGACCTTCGTCGGGACAAGCTCATAAAGTGCTCCTCGCAATGACCCTGCATAACCATGGATATTGCAATAATCTAATAACTTATAGCTTCTTACTTTTTCCACTTTTTAGCAACTTGAATTCGTGCCATTTCTTTTTCGATTTTTGCATAAAGATTTGCATAATCAAAACTTTCGTTATCAAATTGTTTTTTTAAAAATTCTTCTGCTTGTTTTTTAGCTTCTTCGGCACGTTCCACATCTATTTCATCAGCTCTTTCAGCTGTATCAGCTAAAATTTTTACATTACTATCACGAGCTATTTCGATTATTCCTTTTGAGACAGCTAAAAATATTTCTGTATTATCATTTTCTTTAATTATAATTTCTCCTGTGCTTACTACAGAAAAGAGCGGAATATGGTCGTCCATTACGGTTATTATGCCACTTGTTGTAGGGAGTGTTATTGATTTAACGTTATTTCCGTTATATGTTGTACCCTGTGGTGTTGTTATTGTTAAGTTCATAGTTAAGTTATAGGTTTTAAGTAATAAGTTTTAAGAATTCTATCTGCTAAAACCATTTACTAAATCGGATGATGTCAGGTTTCTGCTGAATAAAATAGTTTTGTTTGCCCTTTAAAAAATATTTGTGGATTTTGTCTACTTGGATCAAGAGCAATGTAAATTCCTGTTCTTGGTATTTCACTCATTTGTGAAAATAGATGAACTAGCTGTGTCTCAAGAATTTTTAATGCTCCATCGTTAATTTGTAGTATGCTCGACATATCAATTGTTCTCCCATCTGACAGTGCTAATGCTTGTAAGCTGAATGGGGATTCTTCAGTCCCTGCATCAGTAAGTGTAATCGCCTTAACCTGATACTCACCAAAAGAACCTATGGTAAAAGGTTCATCAAATTCGAAAACAGTTGTTATTCTATTTAAGTCTTCTAGATTCATAATTATTTTATTTGGTTCTTTTGGAGACGGATTGCCATCCGTCTCTACATACACTCCAATATTAAATTCATCTCTACTCGGGACGTTCCTTGGAACGACCTACAAAACAATATATTTTTCCTTTTACCAAAAGGTCGTTTCTTTCTTCTAATAACTAAAACTTATCCTCTAACTTCTTCAATTTTTCCTTTCAGAAAGAAATTAGATTCTGACACATCGTCGTATTCACCATTTAATATTGCTTCAAAACCATCAATAGTATCAGAAACTGGTACATATTTTCCTGGTGTTCCAGTAAATTGCTCCGCTACAAAGAATGGTTGGCTAAAGAATCTTTGTACTTTTCGAGCTCTTGCAACTGTTAACTTATCTTCATCCGAGAGTTCTTCCATACCTAATATTGCAATAATATCTTGCAGATCTTTGTATCTTTGTAATGTTTTTTGTACTTCTCTAGCTACTTTATAGTGTTTTTCTCCTACTACATTTGGTTCAAGTATTGTCGATGTTGAGTCTAGTGGATCTACCGCAGGGTAAATTCCAAGCTCTGATAAAGACCTATTTAATACAACTGTTGCATCTAAGTGTGCGAATGTTGTTGCTGGCGCTGGGTCTGTTAAGTCGTCTGCTGGTACATATACAGCTTGTACAGATGTAATTGAACCTTTTTTTGTAGACGTAATTCTTTCTTGTAAGTTACCCATTTCTGTTGCAAGTGTTGGTTGGTAACCAACAGCTGATGGCATTCTACCAAGTAGAGCTGACATTTCGGATCCAGCTTGAGTAAATCTAAAAATGTTATCTATAAATAATAAAAGATCTCTACCTTCTTCATCTCTAAAGTGTTCTGCCATTGTTAGAGCTGTTAAAGCTACTCTTGCTCTCGCTCCAGGTGCTTCGTTCATTTGTCCAAAAACTAGTGCTGTTTTATCTAACACACCAGATTCAGTCATTTCACCGTATAAGTCGTTTCCTTCTCTTGTTCTTTCTCCAACCCCTGCAAACATTGAATAACCACCATGTTCTTGTGCAATGTTTCGAATTAATTCTTGTATAATTACTGTTTTCCCTACTCCTGCACCTCCGAATAGACCAACTTTTCCACCTTTTAAGAATGGACAAATTAAGTCGATAACCTTAATTCCAGTTTCTAATATTTCAGATTTTTGTGATTGTTCCTTGAATAATGGTGCTTTTCGGTGTATTGGTTTAACAGGTGCGTTTTTTGGTGCTTCTTTACCATCAATTGGTTTACCTGTAACGTCGAACATTCTTCCTAAAACTGCTTCTCCCACTGGTACTGAAATTGGTGTTCCAGTATCGATAACTTCATCTCCTCTAGATAGGCCGTCTGTTATACCCATTGTAACAGTTCGAACCTGATTGTCTCCAATATGTTGTTGAACTTCTAAAATTGCTTTTTCGCCATTCGGAAGAGTTACTTCCAATGCATTATAGATTTCTGGAAGATTATTTTCGAATTTTACATCTACAACAACTCCAATTATTTGTGTTATTTTTCCGTTCATAAATTGTTATAAGTTTTAAGTAATAATTAATAAGTTTCCGCCAAAGTCAGATCAGCCTTTGGCAGAAGCTTTTTAAATAAATTTTCTAATAGCTCAGCTGTCTATAGCAGGTTGCGTCGTCGTTCTTCGAACTCCTCGCAATGATCCAACCTATAGATTTCAGTAATCGACTGTCAATATACAAAAAACTGATAGCCGAAATCTGATTGCTGCTTATTCCTGTGCATTTGCCCCACTAACAATTTCTGCTATTTCTTGTGTAATTGCTGCTTGCCTTCCCTTATTATATTCAAGTGTAAGTGAATCTATCATTTCACCTGCTGAATCAGTGGCGTTTTTCATTGCAATCATTCTGCTTGAATGCTCGCTTGCAGCTGATTCTAAAACTGCCTGGTATAACTGAATTTCTACTAACATTGGTAGTAGATAATCAAGTAATTCTTTTTGTTTAGGTTCAAAATCGTATTCTTCGTTTAAGTTAATATCTTCTCCAAAATTTGAATCATTATGTTCTTTGATTTCATCTACATTTGAATCAGCTGAATCTAAACCTGCTTTATCTTTAAATTCTTCTAAAGTTTTTTCTTTTATTGGTAATAATTGCTTTACAGTTACTTTTTGTACTAGTCCTGAAATATAATTTGTATAAAGGATTTTTACCCTAGAATATTTACCATCTAAAAAATCTTGCATAATTGTTTTTGAAATTGGCAAAATTTCTTCATAATTAGGATTGTCAGTTAATTTATCGTATAAGGCTACAAGCTCTAAATTATTACGCTTTGCAAGCTGCGCAGCTTTGTTTCCGATTGCTAATACAGAATATTCATTTACATCGTTTTGTGTGTTTATAATTTCTTGTGCATTTTTTAGTATTTTTGCATTGTAACTACCACATAATCCCCGGTTTGATGTTATAACTATTAATAAAGTTTTTTGTTTTGATATTGTCTCTACTTCTGCAAACTCGTTCTTATTTTTTACAACAGTTAAAGGGTGTGCAACATCTAAATTGCTTAATTTTTGTAAGATTTGGTATGCAGCAGTAGAATAGTCTTTTGTATTAGTTGCTGTTTGTACAGATTTACGCATTTTCACAGCAGCAATCATTTCCATTGCTTTCGTTATTTTTTTTGTGTTCTTTACAGAACCAATTCTTTTTATTATTTCTTTTGTGTTGATCATATTTTAGGTTCTAGTGATTAGGTTTTAGCTTTTAGTGTTTAATTTTTTTATAATAGTTCTTAGTATTTTAGAAACTTCCGAAATTTCGTCTTGTAGTTTCATATATGAATCCATTTTTATATATTTTCTTAAATAACTAATCTCGACTTGTGTAGCTAATTCCGCTGCAGAACCAAGTGCAATTTTCAAAAAATTTGCGTATTCTTTTCTGCTTCCTCTCATGCTTCCTTCTGCAATGTTAGAAGGTATGGATATTACAGACCTTCTTATTTGACTTGTTAAAACAAATAATTCATCCTTACTAAAATTGTCAGTTATTTTGTAAACAGTCTGAGTCAATTTCATGGACTTTTGCCATACAATTAAATCTCTAAAAGATTTTATTGTATTACCCATAATTATTTACTAACAACTAACACCTAAAACCTATCCCCTATTTGAAAAATTCTTCACAAGCTTCTTTTAGTTCCGCTATTGTTTCGTCTTCCCAATCCCCAGATGCGATTTTACTTAATAATTCCTTTTTAACATTATTTACAAATTCTAATAATTCGGCTTCTTTTACAGAGACTTCCGAAACTTCTATATTATCAAAGAATCCATTTGTTACTGCAAATATTGAAACGACTTGTTCTTCCACGCGTAACGGCTTGTACTGTGCTTGTTTTAAGATTTCGTTTAATCTTCTACCTCTTTCTATTTTTCCTTTTGTTTCTGGGTCTAAGTCACTCGAGAATTGTGCAAATGCTTCTAATTCTCTAAATTGTGCGTGTTCTAGTTTTAAGCTTCCAGATACTTTTTTCATTGGCTTTATTTGTGCAGAACTTCCTACTCTCGAAACTGATGATCCAACGCTAATAGCTGGTCTTTGACCTTTGTAAAACAAGTTAGATTCTAAAAAGATTTGTCCGTCGGTAATAGAAATTACATTTGTTGGAATATATGCACTAATATCTCCAGCTTGTGTTTCGATTATTGGTAATGCTGTAATTGAACCACCTCCGTTTTCTTTATTTAAGTTACATGCTCTTTCTAATAATCTTGAGTGCAGGTAGAATACATCTCCAGGATAAGCTTCACGTCCTGGTGGTCTTCGTAGTAATAATGACATTTCTCTATAAGCTGCTGCTTGTTTTGATAAATCGTCGTAAATTACTAGCACATCTTTTCCTTTCTCTGCAAAGTATTCTGCTAGTGTTACAGCAGAGTAGGGTGCTAGGTAAAGCATTGGTGCAGGTTCTGACGCACTTGCACTGAATACTGTTGTATATTCCATTGCTCCTGCTTCTTCTAATCTTGCTACTAGTCTAGCTACTTTTGATTCTTTTTGACCAATTGCTACATATATACAAATTATATTTTGATTTTTTTGGTTTAGTATTGTGTCTATTGCAATTGCTGTTTTACCTGTTTGTCTGTCTCCTAATATTAACTCTCTTTGGCCTCTACCAACTGGTATTAATGCATCAATTGCTTTTATTCCGGTTTGTAACGGTTTTGTTACAGGTTCTCTGGCAATTACTCCTGGAGCTACTTTTTCTATTGGTGATGTAGTTTTTGTTTTGATCTCTCCTTCTCCGTCAAGTGCTTCTCCTAAGGCATTTACTACTCTACCAATCATTTCTTCACCTACTGGCACAGACATGATTTTTCCTGTTCTTTTTACTATGTCTCCTTGTTTTAATTTAGTGTAGTCTCCTAAAATAATAGCTCCTACTATATCTTCTTCTAGGTTTAAGGCTAGTCCTTTTAGTCCATTCGGAAAATCTAGCATTTCTTGTGATGCGCATTTGTTCAATCCCTTTAATGTAGCAATACCATCTTTTACTTCTATCACTTCTCCTATTTCTTCTAATTTAGGATCAACTTCAAATTTGTCTACTTCTTCTTTTAAGTTTGTTACTATTTTGTCTGTGTCCATAAGGTTTTGTTATTAATTAATTTTTAATCATTTGTAATTTTAGACTGCTCAATAAATTTTTTACTGAACCATCAAAAATTTCGCCTGCATTTTTTATTTTTACTCCTCCAATTATACTTTTATCAATTATGAATTCGTATTTTTCGTTTTTTCCGAATTTTTTTATTATCTTGTCTTTTATGTCTTTTTCAAGTTCAAACGCCGATGTTACATAAATAGTTTTGTCTACTACTATTTTTTTTCTTTTCTTGTTTCTTTTTGCCATAGCTAATTATCAAGTTTAGAAATATACGAACTAACTAGTTGTTTATCTTTTTCTGCTGTGATTTTTTCTTGTATTAGCTTTTCGGCAGCTTTAATTGCGACATCTGCTGCTTTAATTTTTAGTTCTTTTTCTAATGTTTTTTTATCTTCAACTATCTGTTTTTTTGTTTTAGCTTCTAAATTCTGAGCAGCTTCTTCTGCTTCTGCTTTTATTTGTGCAGATAAATTTAGTGCATCTTGTTGATGTTTCTGAATAATATCGCTGGCTTTTTTGTTTGCATCGGCAACTATTTGTTCAGATTTTGCTTTAGCATCGGAAAGTTGAGTTTCCAATGCTCTAGCATTTTCTAAGCTTTCGTCTAGAACTTGTTTTCTGTTTTCTAAAGCTTTTCCAACTTTAGAGAAAACCAGCTTGTTTAATACTAAAAAGAAAATCACAAAATTTATGCCTGTTATTAAAGCCATTCTTGGATCAAACCCAATCTGAGCAAAAATCTCTTCCATTAAATCCTATTATTAAAATTTATAATGTAAAGAATGCTACTAATGCGTAAATCGCAGTAGATTCAACTAATGCAACAGAAATAATCACTTTTGGAAAAATTGTTTCTTCTAGCTTTGGATTTCTTCCGATTGCATTGAATGCAGTTTTTACTAAACCTGCTTCTGCTATAGCTGTTGGCATCATTGCAATAATGCATACTGCTTTTGCGATAACTGTTGCTACTTCTGGTGTCATAATAAAATTAATAAAAAAATAAAATAAATAAGTTGCGAGTTAATGAGTTTTCGAGTTTATTTAACACGCTAACTCTTTAAATCACAATCATAATTAATCTTCACTTAATGCACTTCCAAAATACGATGCCGAAAGTGCTGCAAATACTATTGCCTGTAAAACTCCACTAAATACTGCATAAAACATTAAAGGTACCGGCAAAATTATAGCAAATACTGCTAAAATTAAAGTCATTAAAACTTCTCCAGCAAACATGTTTCCAAAAAGTCTTAAAGATAACGATAATGCCCTAGCAAATTCAGAGATAATATCTAGTAAACCAATAAACACGTCAATAAAAGAAAGAAGGCCTTGCGCAGGTCCCTTTTTAAATCCGTTAACAACACTATCAATTTTAATGTACTTAAAAATGTGCTTAAAAATATTGTTTTTTCGAATACTAGAAAATTGTGTCCATAATATTACTGTAACTGCAATTCCGAATGTAACATTTAAATCTGATGTAGATGTAGAAAACATAGGCATTTCGTTATACGTTAATGCTCCAATAAATGGGAATAGAGTAAAAATATTAGAAAACCCTACAAATATTATTATTGTTAATATTATTGGGATTATTCTTTTTGCAACTTCTTGAGCTAATGCTTTGGTAGCACCTATCATTCCGGATT
>CAZRHM010000001.1:0-36189 GCA_964599845.1 uncultured Candidatus Saccharibacteria bacterium | reverse complement strand
CCGGGGGCTATCTCGATCCTGACCGCGATGACCCGCGCATCTTCTTTGAGGACGACGCGCCGCCCGATATGTTCATGACCGAGCGCCAGCGCGAACTTAACATCCCATCCTACAGGCTGGGGGCCATCTCCGCCAACGGCGAGTCCTTCCTGGATGTGGTCAAGTCGTGGGGCGAGGCAGGTTACGAACGGCTGGTGATCCCGCAGCCGGACTGGGAGACTGCCCAGGACAACGCAGAAGTAGCAGGCGACATGCTGGAAGCCGGACGCTTGCAGGCTGCGATGCGACTGGTGGAACTGGCCGGAATAGAGGCAGGCGTCATCGACCCCGAACGCGACGACCCGCGCCTGTTCACGCAGGGGCCGCCCGATCCGTTTACGACCATCCGCCAGGCGGAATTAGCGCAGGAGACCGAAATCGCTGTGAATGACGACTTCGACACCGAAGAATTTGACGTGGAACCGCCGGACTATCCGGCATTGTATCGGGAGTTCGCCGAAGCAGCCGAGCGCGAACGCGGAGCTACTGCCGCCCTCGAAGGCGCGGTCTGGTTTGAGGCGACCTTCGACAAATCCGAGACCGAACTGCTTCAGCCCATCGACGATACCGTGAACTACGCCATTGTAGTGCAGGATGCCGACCCCTGGACAGTGGAACTGGCAGTGGAGAAATACTGGAAAGAACCGGGTGGCTATGTCGGCGTGGATTCGCTGACGCTGGACACCTACGACCCCGATACCGGGCGCGAACCGGCAGAACAGGAACGCGAGGCGCTGCTGGAAGTCTACGACGAGCGCGGGCTGGAAGCTATGATGCACAAAGCTGAACTGACCGCCATGCAAAATGATTGGCTGGATGGGGACCGCGCGGACCCGCGTCTGTTCCGGCAGGGGCCACCGGATCGCTTCGAGACGCTGGCGCAGCAGTTGGAAGGGGAGGTCAACCCGTATTGGAATACTGACGGTGAGGCTGTGCCCTTGCCAGAGCCAGAGGAGTATGTCTACCGCATCGAATTCGATGATGCAGGGGACATAGATTTTGTGTCCCGTGAAGCGGTAGAAAATCCTTACTGGCGCATGGAGACCCTGCCCGTGAACGACCCGGACGGCGAACCGTTGGGACATGCTCTACACATGGTAGTTTACCCCAACATTGAGCATGACCCAGAGCATGTTGGCACACCCATGATGGCAGAAGATGAGCCATTCCGCCTGTTAGAGATGGCGCACTTTGAGACCACTGAAACGGCGGACACGTTCGGCAGGGAGTTCAACGGCTACCTGATGCCTGGCTTGCTGGAAGGGCCGGAACTGGCGCAGGAGGTGGCGCGGCTGGAAGGTTTGCCGGTGGAATGGAAGATGCTGGAAGGCGACGATCTGGCCGCCTACCAGAACCTCACCCTGACGCTGACCCGCGACCCGGCAGACTGGCATCCCTACAACCCCAACGCCGAACACGATGCGCGGATTGAAGCGGAAGGGCTGTACACCGACCCGATCCAGCAGTTTACACGACTGGATGAAGACGAGGATGAGCCGCAAGTCGAGCCAGTGTCACCGGATTTTGATCTATAGACAATTAGCCCGGCACATCGCCGGGTCTTTGTTTATTGATGCGCCATCGGCATCGGAAACTTGTTATGATAGAGGTGCTTCGCCAACGGGTTTGAGGATGCTATGGACAATTTCGAGGATGAATACGACGATGGAGTCATCATCGACACGATCTGTGCAGGCTGTGATCTGTTCCGCCCGGTTAATGACCTGAGCCTGTGTGATGAATGCTTTACCAAGCTCGAACGTGACCTGATCCGCTCACGGGATTGGGCGTATTCAGCCACGGCTTTCATGGTTGCTGAGGATCAACTGGAGGCGCTGCGTGAGCGAGTAATCCGAGACTACGGTGCAGAATACGAATTAATCGAAGACCCTGATGCGCCGAAAAAACGTAAAGGCAAGAACAAACGATCCCACTCCCGCAACACAAAGCGCAAACGGGAAATCGCGGCAAAGGCGATACACGATTATGATACGGATGCGGTGCTGCAATCGGCGCGTGACTTTCTTCGCCAGCAAGACGCAGGATGGGTGAACTTCAGCCGCCTCTCCCAGCATCTCTATGAGACATTTTTCAAGCTCAATCCGAAACGGTTGGGGCAACCAGGCAAGAAGTATAAGAGCCTCTTGAAGTTCATCTCGGACTATCCTGATGATTTCGAGGTGCGCCAAGATGATGAAAAGAAGGGATCGTATTGGATACGTATCCCTTGACCTTTTGTCTAGTGAGATGAACTTCTTATGCTTGACAATCCGTTTGGAGATAAGCAATAGGCAAAGGGTAGCAGATACTTGGGAATTACACCTGCTACCTGTAAGTAGCAAGCAACTCCTAATCAGAGATGTCCTCTGTTTCATCTCCCGATGCTAGATCGAGACCTAAAATGTTAATCATATTATACCTGTACTTGATCACGTTGTTGACATAAATGTCGATGAGGTGAAAATAATACGGATATACTGTGTATTGGTTCAGACGAACGAATGTTACGCTCATGGCCTCGAGCATTGGTTCAATATCGAATTTGTCTTCGCCTTGATAGATAATGAATTGACGAAGGCGGTGTGCTGTTGCTTGACTCGAGTTCATCGCAGTTGTTGAGCCGATGACATATCGAAGATCAGAGGTATACCAAATTCCCGTATACACTGAAACCACTTCCGCTTCGCGGAGTCCAAGAAACATCCCAATCTTCTTATACTTATTGTGAAGTGTCTGAGCACTGCCAAACAGCCTGACGATGTCTGGAACGATGTCTTCATTGCGAGTAAGCTCGTGAAAACTGATCATCGGATACCGTTTCTTCAAATCATCAAGTACCGCATCGTACTCGTGAAGTTTTTCGTACAGTTCAATGGCATTTCGATGGCTTTGGTTTTTGGGTCTTCCTAGACGTTTTCCCCTAATTTTTTGATGAGGCAAATATCCCCAAAGTTCTAGCATATCCTCGGTAAGCTCAGGATCATCCACAATATCATCATACTTATGAGATAGCTTGAGATCGTCTAGCTTAAACGATTGTACAAATTCCTCATGGCGCCGAATAATCTCGTCGTAATCGTATAATACAGCTTCACTTGCGCCAGTAATCTCAACAAACAATCCGGGTCCTATGATGACATCGAAATTAGGCAGGTCTTTCCCGTCTTCGTGACCACGATAACGATCAACCATTTTAGAATAGTTGTAATCCCAGTCAACTTCCCATCGCTTCAAGAGATCATGAAACGCCTCCCGGTCACCCGCCTCGTTGATAAGATCGTAGAATTGCACATTATCATTGAGGAAATGCAATGCAACTTCAAATTTACGTTTCGCACCGTCAATGATCTGATGCTCACGGTGAACGAACATGAGATCGGAGAGAACTGGAAGGCATGATGCCACGCTGCGCGTGTTCAAAATGACATCTTTGAGATACAGTTGGTTGAATAGCATAACGATTTGACTCTCGCCGAGTTTCATAGGCTCGTATGAGAGATAGTCTTCTCTAGATAGTGTTTTTTCGGTGCCCGATTCATCTCTTTGAGTCAAGGCGTTCGTATTCACGTTGATGAACTGCTTTGGGATGCTCGGATAGCTTCGATAGATTTCTTCGTGAGGGTCTGTTTCACCTTCTAAGGGCATACCTCCCCTGAAAGCGCGGTCTTCACAATCCTCAATGACAACGAGAGGTGAAGTGTCAATATCATCCAGCGAATTGATCTCTTCTAACTTAACTTCAGGGAATTTCTCCTGTAGCAATTGCAAAAAGTGATCGAGAGGAGTTTCCCGGCTCATACGGGCATCATATACATATACCTTGCCCAATTTCTCAATCGGCAGTGAAAACTCTGCGGTAGGTCCCGTGATGAACTCCTTAAATACGCGGTTGATGTACTCAACCTGAAACCCAAAATTCTGCAAGTATTTGGAGAACCCTCGAATGAAGGTATCGGTGAGATAACCACGGGTTTGCTCCGTGTCTTCTTGTGATTCAATCGAGTGAAAATCGAGCGTTGTTCGCCTACCTGTAAAGGCTCGTTGTCTGTATAGCGGTGGTGCAGATGAAGGGTTCTTGGCATATTGTTGGACAGTACTGCGCTTGACCTGGTTGAAGATAACCATGTCGTCTTTAATTGGGATTTGGGTGAAATATGTGTTCTGATTGATGTAATCAGGATTTATGGTCGAATCTAAAGCGAACGTTCGTGCATGTCCATCGATATAAAAGACATTTTCGTTTTGAATGTCTCCCCTGACTTCTATTTCCAGGCACTTATGATAACGTCCGTGTTCATCACTGGGCATCGCATAGATGTAGCACTTGTCATTTCCAACAAACCGAGCCTTTTTTTGACCATCCTCATCTTTGCGTGTGTAGGCTACCTGTAGAATTTTTACCAAGACATGTAACGGAGGCTCACTGAAAGAAATTACTTTTGCTTTCAGCGGCTCGCCAGCATAAGTTAGCTCCGGCAAATCCAGATCAGTCTCACCATTCTCATTTGATTTCACCGGGAACAGTGCGAAGAGCGACCAACGCCTGCTTCCATTGACCCTATCGTACGTAAATACCCGATAAGGCACATTCAGATGTTCCTTTATTTCAACATGCATCTTGGCATATTTGTTGTCATCCTTTGTAAAGACAAGCATCCGGGGAAGAACGTACTTCACTAATCTATATTGACTCTCAAGAACAGTGAAATCTGACGGTGGGTACAACTCGATGGCAGTGGTCTTGGCAGTAACTTCTCTGGGGGCACGAGTTAATTTAGTCACGTTTAGCTCTCCATGTCATTCAGAAGACGAACAAATGATTGATGATACTGATTGGGATGATCTGAGATGAGTGCGCCAGGAGCAATTACAACATGAGCCTGTCGAAAGTGGTGAACTGGCACGAGTTCCGACCCCTCGCAACGGAAATACTGCAATAAGCGTTCCTGGGTGGTGGTAGTGTTCACAAAGATAAGATGTCCTGAACGACCTTCAAACTCTGTGATCAACTGCCACTTTTCGATGGCGCGTCTTTTGAAGTAAGTACCAGAAAACTTGTGGTAGAAACCATCATCATCAGGTCCGAGCAGGAATCGTTCCATAGTCGAGTCTGAGTAGTTTTTACAGTCGATGTACCAGGGCATCGTTTGAACTTTGATGTCAGCAACCTCAAATAACTCTGTGGGAAGTTCTACGATGGGAATCCCACGCTCAGTCAACAGCGCTGTAATTGCTTCCTCCCCGACAGCTCCGGATAATATGGCTTGATGGAAGTAAGGCACAAAACAGTTTTGCCCGTCCATATCAAAATCTAGCTCATAACCATTTCTCGCAAAATGCTCACGGACAATGCGGTTGTCACCCACTACATCGTAAACTGAATTTAATCGCCAGAACCTTGTGTCCGGCTGTTCATGATTGATTGGTAGTGACTCGCGTTGTGGACTCAAATACACCTCACCATTGTGAACATTCGGTGACGTATATACAGCTGAAAGGTCATTGAGTAGTTCATCTGCAAAATCGTGCCGAAGTGCAGAAACCCGCAATCTGCGCCATATACGAGTAAGCCGTCGTTTGTCATCGCCGGTACGAATATCCTTGAACTGTTCAACCATTCGGATAATATTCTGCTTGCAAACTTCATCTTGTTCTGCAAGTCGTGGATCACTTTTTCGCCGCGTTGCCCGTTCACGTGCGGGGATTTGTTCCTCCACTCGTTCCATCAGTGCTCGAAGATTGGGTGAAATCATAGGTGAGCGTGTTTCTCGAACATCGTCATATTCAGGGTCGAGAAAGCGTTGGAAAGCATGAAATGCTTCTCTACACAAGATGACGGTCTGGTCTGGTAGTGTTTCCCAAACTCTTTCAATGCGGCCCAGAGCTTGTATGAGTGCTGCGACAGTGTTTAGCTGATAGTCGAAGGTCATCCGCGGATGATGTTGATATGTATTATTCCAGTCAGCAGGTTTATGCAGTGTGCTGAGTTTTGCTCGGAATTCGTTCTCGCTAAGGAATTTAGAGGCATGAAGTTTTGCCAGATACCAGAGGTTTTCTTTCAGTTTGGCTGCCTTTTCTTCAGCGACGTCATCACTAGAAATGCCGCTAAAGTAGAAATAAGGAACTTCCAACAGGTAGAGATTTAGAAAATCTCTCTCCCTACCATCTGCAAGTTTATATTGCAGATTTACACCGTTACCTGCTGTGAGATATTGAGTAACGACGATGACAGGTAACCCCTCATGGAACAGAGCATTGAATTCCTTTTCGGCATCCTCCGTCTGCCGAATACGTTTTGCCTGTTCCGCGTTGTAAAATACTATAATGAATGTCTGTCCATTGAAGTCAAGTTCATAACCAGTGAATAGTCTACGATCTAGAAGTGGTCGAATTTCGTAAAAAGGAGAGCTTCGTAACATCTCGTTCTTGAACAGATTCTCAATGTCTCGGTACGTGTTAAGAAAGACGAGATGGGATTGTACTTCATCTACCAATTGTTCCCCTTCACTTGCGATGAACAGACTGGCAAAAAAGCGCTCCACACGCCGTTTGAGATGTCCCTCTTTCGTGTCTTGTCCGAATCCATCCATTTGGAATGCTGTTGAGATGAAGCGCCGTATTTGCTTTTCAAGCGGCAGCCGATTATCCAGTTCCTCGAGACGAATTACATCAAGCCGATTGTTTCGAATATCCGATTTCTTGGCGTTAAGTTCGCCGACAATCTGCTCGTCATAGGTGTCGGGCAGCAGTAAGTTGATGCCATCTTTTGCCCCTAACCAACGCAGGTCAAAGTGATTGACACATCGGTGAATATCAGCTGTTGCAGACAGTGCAAAGACAAGGTTTTTCTCAGCGAGTGTGCTGATGAATTTTTCGGGAGTGGTATAAATGGCGTAATTTCTTAACTCCACTTCTTCTGGATCCGTAGCCTTTGCGATATAGTGGATGTCATACATGCTGTACCCTGCATCGAGCAAAGCTCCCAATCGGCTTGTCTGCGGTGGTCGACGACGTGGGAACTGAGATACTTGCTGAATCTGAGGGGGGAAGATGGTGTTTCGATAGCAATCTGCGATTAGACCTTGATGTGTCTCTGGATCCTCAGCCTCTAATTCCTTCAGTAATGTGAGAATCTGCTCACTCACCGCTGAAACAGCTGTAAACAAACGTCGGGCGCTGAATACTTCATGTGGACAGTTCGCTGGATCGCTCACAATGTTGAACGCACGTTCAGTGTGACAAAGATATATCGGGGACGAGCTGACCGTGTGACTTGTACGGAAAATTGCAGCATCGTTTGGCTCTTCAGTACTGATGAACTGATTAATATCAGGGTAACGGATGTTCTCCGAATGAAGAAGTTCTATCTCATGTAGTATCTTTTCGATACGGCGTGTAATGTCCTCAGAGCCTGACACTGGATAGTTCTTGAGCTGCATTTTATGGCGTTGCATTTCACGGTAGAAGAACTCGACAAATCGGAACGGGTCTTCAATTTGCCGGGAGCGTGCAATAAGTTGAATCAGGTCATTTTCTAAGAAGTCGAATTCATCAGTAAATATCACATAGTTTTTCAAATGGACGGCTGTGATTGTCTTCTCCCCATCGAAAAAACCGTAAAATAGCTTGTGCAGTGTGACAAGCAGTAGACGTGCCTCTTTGTGCAGCTTAAAGGCAATGAATGGAAATAGCTGCTGAACGATTTCGTGCTTGAGCAGGTAATTATGATCTGATTTTGACTTGGTTTTGGCAGTAAGAATCACACTGCGAACGTCCTTCAGAATCTGGCGTGAAAAGTCATCCGCGGTTTGTTCTTGCCATCCGGACAGGAAGTTTGCATCAGTGGTTCGAAAAATCTCATCAAGTGTTTGAACTGCACGACGCAGTTTCGCCTGATCGACATGTTCTGCGTTAGCCGAAAAAACCGAGCTGTGAAGTAATTCGTCAAACGCCCATCTAGATGGCCCCATGAGTGTGGATCGGACCGCCTCCAAGTCTCGCGGCAGCATCACAGCAAATCCTGGTTCAGTTGCCTTCGCCATTTCCTCTAGAAGTTGGATACGGTTTGCAACGTAGATTCCCTTTCGTTCCTCTTGCAGCGCTTCAGCAACAACGCGAGGTATTCGACTTGTTTTACCCAAGCCCGTTCCACCGCCGACAAGTTTCAGTCCGACTGAATGTTCTACAATTGTACGTAGGTAGTAGTCAAAATAGTCCGTCATATGCCCTCAGCGAAAACTGCTTAACTCATTGAGAAAAAACTAAATGAGTGAATGATAGATATACTGCTTGCCTTGTGTGTCACGCACTTCTTCGCGCTTCGCAAGTCCTAGATCAGCTACAGTCTTTAAGCGTGTACTCGCTGCATTCAAGCTGACATCTAGTAAATCAGCCGCATCTCTGGTCGATAGACTCCGTTTAGATGCCAATAGAGAGAACGTTTCAAGTATATGATTTTCGTACTTGCCACATAGCTCCACCTTGTTACTCTTCATGTTCATGAGCACACAGTTTCGTAGGTGAGGCTTATCGTTAGGTTCCCGCTCAATCCGTGTCGTGAGCGCCATCTCGAGATTCTCCTCACATGTTTGGCTCATATCCGTTAAAATAATGTAGCAAAATGGATACTCCTTTCGAGCACGCATGACAGCGAGACGACCAAACACCTCATCTGCAAAAGAGGCATCCATCACGTCTACCCCTTCAAAGGATAACAGCAATACTGCCTCGCGGTTGTAAGTACATAGACGAGCCTCGAGAGCTTCCCAGTAGCGTTTCGCTGTGAAGCGTGTCACCAAAATAGATGGGGTTGAGGTGGTAGTCCGCGCTAAGTCGGAAATAGATAGCGTGTCCATTTAGCCTTCTAAGCAGATTTTGCTTATGGGTAGTATACGCTATTTGTCAGGAGATTGCAAGAGGTAGTTCCAGAGCTTGCTCTCATACTGTCCCCACATGGTTATATAGACTTGTGTCCCTTGTATGTTTTCAAGCCCATCCCACTGATACATTCTATCCTTACAGAACTGGATCATTGCGGTTCCAGAACGTATGGTCAGCGCACCACGATCTTTGCTGACAATGTTCTCTACCTGATACAATCCCAAGCCATCGCTCTCTAATTTAGAAGTAACACCTGATTTCAACGAAAGACGAATGTAATCAGAAGGACGAGGCAGATTGGGATACTTGGGCGATAGTGATTCCTTTATCCCAATTCCAGTATCAATCACCCCAATGTGAACCCGATGCTTCTTTCCGATTTGATAGGACTGTATAAGCGCATACCCAGTAGATGTGCTATGCGTTACATTTTGAGCAATCTCACTCATTAGCGTGCTGGTACTACCAAGTTGCTTTGTACTGACACGCCCCAGCAGTAGCTTAGATGTTGCGGATAAGACACTAGCGACATCGTAACTGTTTTGCTCTGGAGAAGGCGCGAGTTCGCGGAGTTCCATTAATGAAAGACTCGAACCTCGATCCCATCGAGTATCTGGGAGTTCAGCGATAAGAATATCATCGGCTAGAACATGAAGTATATCAGCGCGTTCGAGATACTGTGCAACCTTATCGCTGGTTTGCCATTCCACTGGTTCATCTTTTGTTTCACGCCATAACTTGCTCGCACAGATCAAGGCTAGCAACGCTTCCAGGGTTAGGAATTCAATGTTTTGCAAGTCGAAAACTGCTGATCGGTACAAATCATCTCTGAGAACTGGGGTGAAATCTCGATAGAACTCCTCGATGTCTCCGAACCCATTTGCTTTGTCTAGTTTAAAGACGTGGAGCATAAAGGCCCCTGATGTCAAAACTCCACACTGGTTGATGAATAGAAGGCAAGTACATCCATGCGATCTCTGATATAGTTGTAAAGTAGCCTGATGATTTTCGCAAGGTATGCATTGTGTTTGTTCAAAGTTTCCTTCAACTGTATTGTCTGAAATAGTAAGCCTAAACCATTTTGAACATCAGCGTGACGGTAACATAAATTATGGGAAAACCGTAGCAGTGGCAGCATTCGGTATAATTTGAAAACTGCTCTTCAAGCGATGCCACAAAGAGTAATTTAGGAACGTTACATGACGACCACTATTATTTCTGATAGGGCGAATCCGCAGCAACGAGAAGCTATCATCACCAGCGACGGCCCGATGCTAATCATCGCCGGACCCGGTTCGGGAAAAACTTTCACACTTGTGGAGCGGATCATCTATCTGGTGACGAGTCAAAACCTGTCACCAGAACAACTTATGGTCGTTACCTTCACCGACAAGGCGGCGGCTGAGCTGACTACTCGTGTTTCAAACCGCATGAATGAAATAGGTATCCGTCTCAACTTGAATGAGATGTATCTCGGCACGTTTCACTCGATCTGTTTGCGCTGGTTACAGGAGCATCGTGAATTTACTCGCCTTAAGCGCAATTTCATGATGATGGATCAATTTGATCAGCAGTATTTCATATACCAAAATTTGAGTGAGTTCGATGACCTTGAAGATATTGATTTGCTGTCAGCAACGTTGAATAACTGGCAACGTACACAGGACATCGCTAAGTGGGTGAATGTGGTAAGTGAAGAGGCGCTCAACCCGACTGACCTGCTATCTGCATCAGATGCAGAAGTGCGTTCCCTGGGACGCTGTGCTCAACGTTACCAGGAGTTGCTGACTGAAGCAAACGCACTGGATTTTTCTTCGATCCAACTAGAAGCTTTGAGGCTACTCCAGAACTACCCTCACATACTGGAAGAACTCCGATCACGCATTTCCCACGTTATGGTCGATGAATATCAGGACACCAATACAATCCAAGAATTGCTGCTTAGAACCCTCGTAGGAAATGATAACCCAAATCTGTGTGTGGTCGGAGATGACGACCAAGGCTTATACCGTTTTCGTGGAGCCACGATCCGCAATATTCTCCAATTTCGGGATAACTTCGCTGAATGCAAGCAGGTATCCTTGGAAACGAACTATCGATCCCACCCTGAAATCATTGACTTCTATAACCAGTGGATGGATGACCAACGCTGGACACATAACGGCCAGACTTTTCGCTATGCCAAGACTATCCGCCCGCAGGAGAAGACGTTCCCGAATGCGCCAGCGATTGTTCGTGTTGGAGCTGAAACAATCGATGGTTGGCATGAACAAGTTCTGGCATTTCTCCATGCCCTGCGTGACCGAGGCAATCTGACAGATTGGAATCAGGTTGCCTTTCTTTTCAGGTCGGTAAAGCAAGAGCGGGTCACTGGGTTAGCAGAGTTTCTTGAAGAGAATGGCATCCCGGTGTATTCGCCACGCTCAAACCAGTTCTTCAGCCGCGAAGAAATCCGCTTGATGCTCGGCGCGTTGATTTTTCTGTTCCCGCAATTCCCGCAGGTGCGGAAGTGGTCAGATGATGCTCATCTGGACATCTGGAACTACTATGACAATGAATGCGTTCGCTTATTCGCCGCTGAGTTGCGTAAACCTGAAAACGCCTCTCTGCTGCGATGGGCACGGAATATTGCCACACGACACGTCACGCTTGCAGAGAACACTGACTATGGCTTTACTGGATTGTTCTACCAACTCCTCCAGTTCCCACTGTTCAGTCGCTACCTCAATGAGGAATATTTGCGGGACGGGTTGATGAACAGCCGCCCGATGCGTAACCTCGGCCTACTCTCTCAGATGCTCAACAAGTTCGAGTATTTGCATAATATCACGGTCCTGAACCCAGTTTTTCTGGAGAAGAATCTGCGCGACCTGTTCAATCGCTTCCTGCGCTTTCTGTACGATGGCGGCATCAACGAATATGAGGATGATGGGGAGTATGCACCGAGCGGGCATGTCTCATTTTTGACGATCCACCAGTCGAAGGGAATGGAGTTTCCGGTGGTGATCGTAGGGTCACTATATACCTCACCGCGAAAGCAGTACACCGATCTCGATGAAATCTTGGAGCGCGGATACCTCTCTCGCGCGGCATTCGAGCCGCTAGAGCAGACAAAATACTACGACTTCCGGCGTTTGTATTACACAGCATATTCTCGTGCCCAGAACCTACTGGTGTTATCAACAAGTGAGGTGCGACAAGGGCGCTGGCAACGCCCATCCAGTTATTTCCGAAGCTATTATGATAAACTTCCCTACTGGTATGATCCGTCAGTCAACCTGAGTCGCATTGAGTTGGAACAGGTAAAAGATGTCAACCTCAAGCGGGAATACTCCTTCACCTCCCACATCACGGTGTTTGAAAACTGTGCTGAGCAGTATCGCTTTTATCGTGAGTTAGAGTTCGCCGCAATTCGGCGTAGTCCGATCCTGTTTGGTACACTGGTTCACCAGACGATTGAGGACATTCATAAGACGGTACTGCGGGGTGAGGAACATAAACTGACGGAGGATCAGGTCGCTGCATGGTTTGACACCAACTATGCCTATCTCACCCGTAAAGAGCGTGTCTATCTAGCGCCATTCGTAAAAGATAAGGCATTGGAGCACGTTATCCGCTACTACTGGGCACATAAGCAAGATTGGTCGCACATTCAGGAAGCAGAGGTTGATGTATCACTCGTCAAAGACACGTACATCCTGCGCGGGACGGTTGACCTGATCGCCGGTGAAGGCGACACGGTTGAGCTAATTGATTTTAAGTCCGAGAATAAACTGGATGTGAATGACCCCAAAGATCGTGAGAAGCTCAACCAGTATCGCCGCCAGCTTGAGGTTTACGCACACATCGTCGAGGAGCGTACAGGACTGGCGGTAAGCAAGACACATCTGTACTATACAGGCGAAGAATCAGGCAACCCGTATATCACGTTTGAGAAAAATGATCGCTCAATTGAACGAACTATTGCATCGTTTGACGAAGTAGTGGCACGCATTGAGGAAAAGGACTTCACGATAGCTGAGCGTCCGGCGAAACTCTGCAAAAACTGCGACCTGCTCAACTACTGTGATGCAAAAAACTGGAGCTTTAGGAGACAAGAATGACAGACACAGATAACTTACAGCAGTCGCTTGGGCTGGATGCTGCTGAGAAACCGCTTGAACGGGTTGATGAGTATAGATTTGAGCCAATCAAGGGCTATCCAATGCTCCACTGGCATGGAAAGAAGCCTTTTACATCAACTCAATATTATCCTGCTCAGCATAGAGAAACTTATGGTACTGAAACTAACAGATGGCGCAACAAGATTTACTGGGGAGACAATCTCCAAGTGATGAGCCATCTCTTGAAAGAGTATCGCGGCGCTATCCAACTGGTATATATAGACCCACCCTTTGCTTCAAAGGCTGATTACAAAAAAACAATAACTCTGAGGGGGGGTGAGATATCAAGTGACAGAACATCATTTGAAGAAAAACAGTATTCAGATATTTGGGTGAACGACCAGTATTTGCAGTTTATGTATGAGAGATTGATACTAATTCGAGAATTGCTAACGGACTCAGGTGCCGTATTTTTGCACTGTGACTGGCATCAAAGCCACTATCTCCGCGTTATTCTTGATGAAGTCTTTGGCAAGGAAAACTTTCAAAATGAAATTGTGTGGCACTACAGTGGCTGGAATCGTCATGGTAATAAATACTTCAACCGTCGTCACGATGTAATCATCTACTATAGCAAGACTAGTACGCCTATGTTTAATTCTTATGCGATACCTTGGGAGTCGAAAGAAGAATATGTGCGAGTTAGAAAACAAGCGATACTGGTTGATGAGCAAGGGCAGGAGTATGTTCTTTCTGATGCAGGGAATGGGAAAAGAGTAAAAAGATACCTAGAGGAGGCAATGGCATCAGGAAGACCTGCTGACGATGTGTGGAATCTCGACAAGGTGAACAATTCTGCAAAAGAAGATACAGGTTATGATACACAGAAACCTGAGGCGTTGCTCGAGCGCGTGATCTTGTCTATGTCAAAGCCAGGCGACTTAGTGTTCGACTGTTTTATGGGGAGTGGAACCACTCAAGCCGTTGCGATGAAAACAGGACGACGCTTTATCGGCGCGGACATTAACTTGGGGGCTATACAGACAACGACAAAACGCCTGATTGCTATCGCAAAAGAACTTAACTCAGGTCAGAAGAAACTTGATTTTTCCACAGATGAAGATGAAATCAGCATCCACTATACTGGATTTGAGGTCTATAACGTCAATCACTATGACGTATTTCGCAATCCTGTTGAAGCTCGTGATTTACTGATCCAGGCACTAGAAGTTAATCCTCTCGCTGAAGCTCATCTCTTTGATGGTGAAAAAGATGGCCGCATGGTCAAGATCATGCCGGTCAATCGCATTGCTACACGAGAAGACCTCAATCCCCTGCTCAGCAATATGGACTATAGAGCGTTTGAACGCCGCTATGCCGAGCATCCGAATCGCCCAGTCGAGAAAATCACATTGGTGTGCATGGGGCATGAACCTGATCTGGCCGCTCATCTCAAACAACAGGTTTCACCATACATCCTAGATGTAGATGTTGTGGACATCCTGCGGGATAAGCAGGAAATTCAGTTCAAGCGCGACTCGGAAGCCAAGATCATCACTCGAGATGGCAAGCTGGTCATTGAGAAATTCTATCCCATGAACCTGCTATCCAAGCTCAGCTTACAAGCGGAGAAGGTCGAAGACTGGCGGGAACTGGTTGAGTCGATCATGATCGACTGGAATTACGATGGCGCAGTGCTTCAACCGATTGTCGTTGACATACCGGACAAAAACAAACTGGTGATAGGCGAGTACCCCATCCCGGACGATGCTGGTACGATCCGCATCAAGATCACCGATTTGCTCTCCGAATCACTGGAGCAGGAGGTTCGGCATGGCTAGAAATGTCGCCTCACTGGACTTCGCGTTCTTCAATCAGTTGTGGCAGTTTTACTCGGACAACAAGGGGCGCATCCGCCGCAACTACCGAGAACTCACTCGTAAGTACCTGGACTACAACGACCCAGAAAATGCCAATTCTTTCCTGCGCCTGCCGCAGTTTGAGGCATTGGAAATGTATATCTTCCTGAAGGAATACCTGGACAACAAACCTGTCCACTTGCTGTTCAAAGAATGGATGGAGAACACTGGGAAGTTCGAGGGGCGAATAAACGTTAGTGGGGACGTGCGTCAGCTTTCTATGTTTGATATGCAGACAGAAGAACAATTTGAAGACATCTTCAAATACATGCGTAAGTATCGTCGACCATACTCAAACTACATCTTCGCCCTCACGATGGGGACCGGCAAAACGATTCTCATGGCAACGTGTATTTTCTATGAGTTTCTGCTGGCGAACAAGTTCCCTAAAGACGAAAGTTATTGCCACAATGCCCTAGTCTTCGCACCTGATAAGACGGTACTACAATCCCTGCGAGAAATCCAGACATTCGACAAAACAAAGGTCGTTCCACCGGAATACGTCAATTGGCTGAATACCAACATCCGTTTTCACTTCCTGGATGAAGCAGGAACGACGCTCAATATTCTGGATAAATCGCGCTTCAACATCGTCATTTCAAATACACAGAAGATCATCCTCAAGCGTCAGCATACAGAGAAATCTCCAATGGAGATGTTAATGGGTTTTGGGCGACCGACCTATGAATCTGGCTCTGTCTACGAAGAACTGGAAGATCTCTATGATTTCGACCAACCTGAAGATGAGGTAGAGCTGGCGACTAATCAGCGATTTGAAAAGTTACGTCGCATTGAGCAACTTGGTATCTATGTAGATGAGGCTCATCATGCGTTTGGCAACCAACTCGAACGAGACATGGGTCTCAACAAGACAAAGACGAGTCTTGCCCTCACGATTGATGAGCTTGCCACCAGCCTAAAAAATGCAGGCACAAAGGTAGTTGCTGCCTACAACTATACGGGTACACCTTATGTAAAGAACCAAATCCTTCCTGAGGTTGTGTATGCTTTTGGTCTTCAGGAAGCAATTGATAAGGCCTATCTAAAGAAGGTTCGTATTCACAGTTATACCAATCCCAAGTCCGATGAATTCGTCAACTTCGCCATCGACAACTTCCTCGAAAATGTTGATCTCAATGAACGGCATGAAGGACTATTACCTAAGATGGCGTTCTTCGCGAGTCAAATTGACGAGCTTCAGAATGAGTTGCGTCCCGCAGTGGAGGCTGCTCTCGCTAGATACGGCATTTCTACTGACAGAATTCTCGTCAATGTCGGCGATGATCAGATTACATCAAGTGTAGACATTCGCGAGTTTAATCGGCTTGATACTCCTGACTCTGACAAACAGTTCATTCTTCTTGTCAACAAAGGACGCGAGGGATGGAACTGTAGGTCGCTGTTTTCTGTGGCCCTTTATCGTAAACCCAGATCAAAGATATTCGTCCTCCAGGCATCCATGCGCTGTTTGCGGTCGATTGGCGTGGGACAACAGACCGGGCATGTATATCTCAGTGAAGAAAACCGAGAGATTCTAGAAGACGAGTTGCAACAGAACTTCAGGGTATCGGTAAACGAACTTGAAAGCCGAGGGGATAATCGGGAACGAGTTAAAGTGAAGGTCAGTGAACCTGTAGAAAAAATCAAACTGCGCCGCATCCGTCGCCGATACGATTTGGTGGAGCGTGAACCTGAAGAAGACTACAGCTTTGAGTTCGACAAGGCGGATATAGAAAAGTACCGTCTACTGCATCGTGAGACAGAAGGACTAACCGAAGCAGGGAGACGGATCAAAGAGGAAGATATCACTGCGTTTAGGAAGAAACGTGAATACACCGCCATTTCATTGGTTGCAGAGATTGCTCGCTATCTCAATAAACCATGTTTGGAAATCGAAGAAATCCTTGAGTCTACGGCAGAAAGAATTCCCGGTATCCTGAAGGCGGTCAATGAGTTCAATGAGCTGTTATATGATTGGGTTATCCCGCGTCTTTTCGACATGCTATATGACATTGAAGAGTATGAACGTCACGAAAACTATGAGGTCGATCTCGTCAAAATCCCTCCCGAAGGCTTCTACGAAATGAGCGCACGGAAGGATTTGATTGTTCGTCGAGATGATGTGACAGATCATACTAATAAAAGTTTTCATCTTGATCCGTACTGCTTCGACTCAACGCCTGAACACACGCTTTTCTGGGACCTGCTCAGGGCTGATCGTGTCACGAGAATATACTTCACAGGTATGCTGACGCATGGGCAATCTGAATTTTTTGTTCAATACATTGATCCCGAGTCGCATACAATTCGTAGTTACTACCCAGATTTTCTGATCCAGTTGGACGATGGTAGCTATGTCATTGTTGAGGTGAAGGGAGACAACAAGGTTGATGATCCCGTCGTGCTGGCAAAGCAGACGTTCGCACAGCAGACTGCAGGTGCAAGTGGTATGCGTTACACAATGATAAAAGGCTCAGATGCAAACGCTGGTCATTATAGGATGGTCATTGATCCCGATTTTGTACCTCCAAATGCAGATCAAGGATTTGAGACGCTTATATAAATCTCTGTGCTCTGTAGTGCAGATAAAAGTGAATCTACCACCTCAAGTATGATCGGTGGCGAGCATTCTCTTTAATTTCTTACTCACACGGAGCGTTATTCTTCTAACAAAGCGGGGTGCTTCGCCGCTAGTGAGCATTCCGCTTTGTTCGCCCCGGTCGATAGTCTGTGTTTCCAGCACGAGGAAGTTCTCAAGCTCAATCCGTCCGCCCGAGACGAGTTCTTCCGTCCATACATCGACCAGCGTTTCCAACACTAACTGCACGTCGCGGTTCTTCAGCCGTGTGCGCTGCCCAATCTCCCGTACCATTTTGTTTTTGTTCAAGGTCATGCCTCTACCTCCATCTGCTGTTTGCGCTGCTGGTAGTTTTGGCGCATGACGGCCACCGATGTGAACTGCGCCCCGCCTGCTTTCTCGGTTACTTTGTCCATCGCGGATTCCGCCGCTTCCCGCAGTTTGTCGCGTGGTTCGGGCGGCGGTAATTCGAGCGCGATACCGCGTTCCAGCAGTAACGGCTCAACACTTTCACCAGATTTCAGCCGCCGCTTCCAGTCCTCACGTTCGTAGAAGCGTGTTAGCCGCGCGTTCAGCACCACCTGTGTGGCGAACCCCGCTTCGACATAGCGAGCGAAGATTGTGCAGTTGCCAATCTGGGGGGTGATAACCTCATCGACGGTCAGTAGGGGGCGCGACCGGCTGTATTTGTCGTCGGCGGAACCTTCCTGCGTCGCCGTTCCGGAGGCGTTGCTGTAGAAATCGGCGGTGTCGGCATCACAGCCGCCATAAATGACCTGCGTCGCTAGACCGGTGAACAGCGCTTGCGTGCCTTCGTTGCCATAAATCATGTGGAACTGCCCCTTCGTCTGTGCGCCGATCATGATGCTGATGCGACGCTTGCGGACGAGGTTCACATCGGCCACCAGCGAATCCAGCTTGCCCAATGTCGGGAACTCGTCAAGGATCACGCCGACGGGCATGGGCAGTGGGCCTTTGTTGCGCTCGCCGATGGTGTCCAGGTCGAGCATCAGCTTCCGTAAGGTTGCGCCAAGATACGATGCATACACCGCCCGCATCCTGCCGGGACAGGTCAGCACGACGACTGTCGGCTGTTCAACGATCAGTTCCGCGTCAAAGTCGGAGGCAGCGGTGTTGTCGCGCACTTCGGTGGATGCCCAGCCCGTGAGCGCTGTCGCCAGAGTCGCCACTACGTTGGACGCCACCTTGCCGTCCGATCCAACCGAGGCAATGAAGCTGTTTGCCAGTAGCGCGGCGTCATCTTTCTTTTCGGCAAGTTTGATCGCTAGTGCCTTCAGGTCGTTCATGGCATTGTAGATTTCACCCAAGTTCGGGAAGCGGATCAGGCACGCGGCTAACAGTGCGGCTGCGCTATCGGTCCAAAACCTGTTATCCCCCTGCGCCGAGGGCACCAGCACATCGGCGATGGCACGGGCGTCGGATACGTTGTCGATCCCCTGCGCCAAGTTGTAGCGAGGGCCGATGGTCGAGGTCGGGTCATGAACGACGACCAGATGGCGGGTGACGGCAGCATACTTGAGGATATGCCCGGTGATTTCACCTTGCGGGTCGGCGACGACGAGTGAGTGTCCTGCCAGCATCCGGTCGGCGATGGCGGGCAGGATGATGCCTTGCGTCTTACCGGAACCGGGGCCACCAAGCGTCAGGATACCGCGTGCGATGTCCTCACCGCCGAGACAGAAGCGCCCGGTGCCCAGGTCGAGCCTTCGCTTGTTCTCCCCCCAGAACGCGCCGAGCAGCGTCAGCCCTTCCGGGTCTTCGCGCCGAAAGCGCTTGTACTCGCGTTGTGTGCAGAAATGCGATGAACCCAACGCACCTCGCCTGACTTGCGGTGTCCGCAGGCGATCCACCCACTCACGCAGCCAGCCACCGTTCTTCAATCCGCTGTGCAGTCCCAATGAAACGACGATCCAGACGAACACCAGCATGATCCCAAAGCCGAACAAACGTACGTGGTTTATGTTATCGGGACCGCCCGCGATGGTGCGAATGAAGGCGTTGGTCGATTGCCTGCTACGCATCGTTTCAATGGCGGTGTCTCCTGCCAGAGACAGGTAAATCGCGGTGATGCCCAGCAGCACGATGCCATGAGTGAGCAGCTTCATCCCATTCTTCCAACCTGAGACGCTCTGTGCCTCAATGCTACGCTGGATGCCCGCGCCGAACACCGCGCTCACCATCAGCGGCATGAGCAACGTCAGGCACAACAACGGGACGAGTAGGCTGCTCAGTAGATTGCGACCATCGGTGAATAGCCAGTAGATCACCGTTCATCCTCCGCCATTCCGTCAGTAGGTTCGTGTGCCTGATGCTGCAGATAGCGGTTCAATGCCCAGGCGCTGATGATCAGAAACAACATAGCGAAGTAGAGGGCTTCATCAAAGC
Organism: uncultured Candidatus Saccharibacteria bacterium; assembly: GCA_964599845.1. GTDB lineage: Bacteria > Patescibacteriota > Dojkabacteria > J137 > J137 > CAZRHM01. Next base: position 16,264 of record CAZRHM010000001.1, on the reverse strand, counting down.
CAAAGCCCAGCTTACGCCCGATGGCAGTGCCAGCGAGAATCAGGGTGAGTAAAGTAAAGCGGCCCCATGCGATTTGTGGTTTCAGGTAGGTCATTTCGATTCAGTCCTTTAACTTCTTGGGAACCATACATCGAAATCATCGACTTCCGGTTTGACTTCCGGTTCTTCCTCACGTTCCAGACGCCACTCCGGGCCGACGACATCGTCCAGCAGCTCCGCGAAGTGACGGCTTGCCACCTGTCGGAACAGCGCATCGTGACCACGCTCTTTGTTGTTGTAGACAGGCAGCCGCTCGGCGACAGATGGTGCCGTTCCTGGCAACACGACATGCGTATGCAGATGCTGCATGGGTTCTTCGCCCTCCTCTCTGGGATCGGTCAACCGGTCGTGCAGGACGTAGCTGTATTCCGGCAGGTCAAACCCGCGCTCAGTGTAGTAGTCTTCGACGACCCGCTCGGTCAGGTCGCAGACCAACTGCGGTCGCTGCTCTTCCGGCACCAGTGCCATCAGGTCAGGCGCGGGCGAGACGACCCATGTCCACGCCAGCACGTGCTTGCTTTGCAGGTGATCGCAGTTCTCGAAGATCTCCCGATAATGCGTCCCCAGGCCGAGGTCACGCCAGCGTTCGTCGTCCTGAACTTGTGCCAGGTGATCAGTACGATTGTCGCGGTACTGGAGATACTTGAGTGTGTTGCGCAATCCTTTGTGCCCGGTGCCACGTCCCTTGCGTCTCGGACCCTTATAAGCGAAATCGACGACGATGATTGCTTTGCTCATTCGGAGGAATCCTTCAGCTCACGAACAGCCTTGATCTGCGCGAGCAGGGTATCGCCATCCTGCCTGGCGGCGATGATCGCTTCACGTACCCTGTGTTCGTCCTGGGCGATCAGGTAGATGAGCACGTTGAGATGAAACGACAATGCTGCCTCGAGAGAGTCGACGCGCTCGCGGAGCGATTTCTGGAAGTGTTTGCGACTGCCGATCAGGTCTTCCTGCTCATCCAGATACTGTCGTATTGCCTCACGGATCAGATCGGCTTCGGTAACATCGCGGGATTGCTTGCTGACCAACTGGGCCAATCGATCACGCATGTTGGGAGTCATTGACAGACTGCGACGGACGGATTTTTTCTGCATAACATAATCCAGGTAGGCTTATCTCTATCTGAATTATCATGCACGCGATAGGATTATCGGTTGTATTTTTTCGCTGTATGGTCAGCAGTTTTTCAGGAATGAAATGCAGTTTTTCAGATTCAATCTCTGATTGTAGGATAATATATCTATATAGTGTGGTCTCGTGAAAAGAACGATCCAAACCGACTCGTGGTGATGGACGAGAGTATCCGAGTACTTGTGGATGCTCAGATAGAGTGGACTTATAAACTAACCTCTCAAGATTAGATATATAGGTGCCTTCAATGAATGAGGATAGCGTTTTATGTTATGATCCTTCTTGGAAAGTTGTTCAAGCAATAAGGCCAAAAAACTGGGATAACGGTTACTGCCTGTTTGTTGATTTATAGAGTTTACACAAGGCAGATGTTGCTTCTCACTTTAACTAAATCTAGGTGTTCACATTATGGACTTAATATCGTTTCACAATTGTCTGATGACAGATGCCGCAAGAGGATATCCCCTGAATGACGAACAGCTCGCAGCCGTCAACTACGGAGAGGGACCGCTCTGGCTTTTGGCCGGTCCTGGCTCAGGTAAGACGGAAGTATTGGTAACTCGCACGTTGAAACTAATTTGTGTCGATGGCATCCCTCCTGAGTCTATAATGGTCACAACCTTTACAAAAAAGGCAGCACTCAATCTTGAAGATCGTCTTGCCACATACATGGTCTTGCTGCAAAAAGCTGATCAATCTCTTCGTGAAATTGACCTCGCGGATTTACGGGTTGGCACTATTCATAGTCTTTGCAACGATATCATGCATGATTATCGTTATCCTGATTATCAAAATGTGCGTCTGCTTGAATCTGTCGAACAGAGTCTTTTTACATATCGACACGCCGAAATAGCGCAGCATGATGACAACTCGTTCTGGGCAGAATTTGAATATGCTATTCCCATGTGGTCTCGTAATTCCGGTTGGACACCAAGTCGCTGGAGCAGAACAAATGCAGCAATGATTCTCTTCAATCATATCGTTGAGGATCGTGTAAACCTTCATGTGATGCGTGCTGCTGGTGGACATTGGGCAACATTGGCGGATTTCTACCAACAATACGAACAAGCACTAAGGGATAACTATCGTTGTGACTTCGCTCATTTACAGCAACGGTTCCTGGAATTCATTCAGAGTGACGCAAGCCAACGATTTATTGAAGGTGATGGAGAACGTAATCAACCATTACGCTATATTTTGGTTGATGAATATCAAGATACAAATCCGATACAAGAAAGTATCTATCTCGCGCTGGCTCGGAATAAACCTCATAACATTACTGTTGTCGGTGATGATGATCAAGCGCTGTATCGTTTCCGAGGTGGATCAGTAGCTTGCATGGTAAACTTCGATCAGGCCATGCAGGCAGAATTCAGTGTTACCCCACACGTGATTCAATTAGATAAGAATTATCGTTCACATGAGCAAATCGTAGATTTCTTTAATGCTTACATTGCAAGTTCGCCCGAAATGCGAGTTGCCGGAGTCCGTGCTCCTAATAAGCAGCCAATTAATGCTGCATCCACAATTACAGGTAACTATCCAGCAGTCAATTGGTTACAAACCAATAGAGCAGGAGACTTATGTATCGTTTTAGCTGACTTCGTTGAATATCTTCGAGACAATGTTATCGAGGACCTCAGCCAATGTGTTATTTTGATGCGAAGCACCAAAGATTCACCACGTAATGCTGGCCCCTTTATGGAGGAATTTAATCGGCGAGGAATTCCGTTCTATAACCCACGATCAAAATCATTTATGGAAAGCGAAGAAGTACAAACACTGCTGGCAAGTCTCATCCAGGTGATTGATCCTAACTCTACTTTTCTGAATATTCGTACTCGTGACTTAGCCGCCACGGTTCAAAGCTGGATTCAGACTTTAATTGATCTTCAAAACAATAACAATTACGATCTTGCTTCTTTGACCGAATATATCACCCTCAGCACTAATAGTCTTATAGATCGTTGCCGTGAAAATCCTAATCGTTTCCTACAACTCAATATAATGGAGATACTTTACCGTCTGTTATCGCTCGAACCTTTTCCAACTTGGCAACAAAATCCTGAGCGCAATATGCGCTTGTCGAAAGTAACGAGGTTGTTTGAGAGTTACCACAGCCTCAATTTGGATACTTTGCGCGTTAATCAAGATGGTACAGATCTGAATGAGCTTTTCAGAGAGCGTTTCTATTATACGTTTATCAGTTATCTCATGAATGCTGGCATTGATGATGACGAAGACGAAGATGTGATCGTGCCAGAAGGCTATTTACCCTTGATGACAATCCATCAATCTAAAGGGCTAGAATTTCCGTTTGTCATTTTGGTGAACATTGGAAGCAATCCACGAGTAGGTCCAGCGCAAATTATCGAACGAGACTTTACTCCATTCCGAGATGAAATCTATGCCCGCACAACTCGACCGCCTGAAACACTAGCACGAGAAGATGACATCCGACTGTACTACGTTGCCTATTCACGCGCACAATATGGTTTGATGATTGTTGCTACGCCGTCACAGATCACGAACAATATCGCAATTCCTGATGCGACTCACTTCCGAAGAACGACTAACCGACCGACACTTATCTAAAGGCATAATTCACATGACCGGGCCGTTTAACTTTCAAGTTCCTAAAAGCGCAGAAAATCCAGTTAAGCGACGCTATAGCCTGACTACAGATATAGTTGCTTTTCGCCGCTGCTCACGTCAGTACGGTGCGTTTCGAGTTTACAACTATGCGCCTGCACATCAAACCCAACTCTACTTTGGGCAAATCATTCATCAGGTACTGGATCGTTGCCACACACACTATTTGGGTTTAATTGATGCAAGTACAAAGGGCAATTTCCCAGATAACTGTATACCTATCGCCGATGAAGTTATTCAAGAATACTTTGAAGAGCTTAAAGAAGCAGAAACCAAGGACACCAAGGTTCCTGATGCACCAGGCGATATAGTAAGATACTTCATAGAGGTCGAAAATGGCTTAAAAAGCCGGGGAATTAGGGCAATTACATCAGATCTAAGGCTAAAAGCAGTTCGAGTGTTACAATACTTCAATGCTCTTGAGGGGCCCGAGCTATATCCTCGTGTACAGGATACGGAGCATCGCTTACAGGCTGATAGGGGAGACCACATTGTTCAAGGGGTTGTGGACTTGCTGGTAAATCCTGAAACAGAATCGAATCAGTATTCTGATTGTGAGATTTGGGACTACAAAGGTGTGGACCCTCTTAACTTAAAGCCTCGCGATATAGAAACATATCGTTTTCAGATGCAAGTGTATTCGAGGCTTTATGAGTGGAAACATGGTGTCCGTCCGAAGCGTGCAATACTGTACTTCATTAATGAACTGGATGGAGATAGGCCACCGCAGCAAAGACCTGTGAATGCGATAATGGAAGTGCCACTGAATACACCCGAAATTGATGAGGCAATGGAAGCATTTGCTAGAACGGTAGAAGACATTGAGTTGGCTCGCTTGCAGGATTACTTTCCTCCTGCAAAACCAGGCGCAATCAGTGATCAGGACTGCAATATCTGTGATCTGCGGTGGAATTGCCCTACACCAAAAAAGATCAAGATGCGGTACCCATAAACTACACCAGTACGAAGAGACTAGAAAAAAGTATGGATGTCGATTGCATTGTAATAGTTAGTGGTGGTTTGGATAGTGTCACACTACTATATTATTTGGTCAAGAAAGGGGGTAGGCATCCGAGTGTAATCACTTTCAACTACGGGCAAAAACATAATCGTGAAATATCATGCGCTGAATATCATGCAAAACAGCTCGCAATTACAAGGCATCGTATAATTGATTTGGCATCGTTGAGGGATGTCCTTAGCAGATCGGCTCTGACTGACTCCAACATAAGCATTCCTACCATAGATGCTGTTCAAGGTGATTCACAACCTTCCACATATGTACCAAACCGAAATATGCTATTTTTGTCAATTGCAGTGGCATATGCAGAAACCTTACAGGTTGATACTGTTTTCTACGGTGCTCAACGTCAGGATATGTATGGATATTGGGACACGACAGTTGATTTCTTGAACAAACTGAATAAAGTGTATGCGCTCAACAGGAAAAACCCGGTGCAGATTTCTGCACCATTTGTAGAGCATTCTAAAGCAGATATTTTGCGTGTCGGACTTGACCTTGATGTTGACTACAGCCAAACTTGGTCATGTTACCAGGGTGATAAGGTAGCTTGTGGTGTCTGCCCTACCTGTGCTGAACGATTGGCAGCCTTCAAAGAGCTAGGCCTATGTGATCCAATACCGTATTTGTAATCCAGGATAAGGGAGACAACAAACTTGAAAACCACTGTCGAAAAGCAACGCTACTCAATCTGGTTCGTAATCATCGTCAGCTTATTTATCACGAGCTTAATTACCGCAAACATTATAGCTGTAAAATTGGTGCAGTTTGGAGAGCTAATAGTCCCAGCAGGAATCGTTATATTTCCTATCAGCTATATCGTTGGCGATGTTCTGACCGAGGTCTACGGATATAAACAGGCAAGGCGCATCATCTGGCTGGCTTTTTCATGTAACCTTATAACCGTGCTGGCTATTGTGGTTGGGCAGGCGTTACCGAGCGCATCTTTCTGGGGAGGACAGGAGGCCTATGAAACAATTCTTGGCTATACGCCTCGGCTACTCTTTGCATCGTTTCTGGCATTTCTGGTAGGGGAATTTGCAAACTCATTTGTCTTATCTAGGCTAAAGGTTGCTACTGAAGGGCATTACCTGTGGTTACGAACGATAGGATCGACTATTGTAGGGCAGGGATTGGACTCTCTGCTATTTATAGCAATAGCATTTGTAGGGACCACTCCAGCTGGTGCCATGCTTTCAGCGATTCTAACTCAATGGATATTTAAATCGGTCTATGAAGCTGCTGCAACACCCCTCACCTATACCGTAATTAGACACATAAAGCAACAAGAGGGTATTGATGTCTATGATCGAGCAGTATCGTTCAATCCATTTTCACTTGCTGACTGAGATGTCTTTGTGAAGCTTAGAAGCATCGCAACTAACTTGTCAGGGCTTGTTGCAATGCGTCTCCCCTGATCACATATACCCCAGATCATGTTGTTTAGCCATCGCATATCGTCTGTGATTCCGAAGCAGAGTTTATTCTGAGCGAAAGCAATACCTAACTCGGCACATGTTCCCGAATCATGATCTGGACCGGTTAGAAGGGCAACAATTATTTCACAGTGCTTGAGTGCTTTGAGGTCGGCTTGAAATAAGTCTTGGCGATCAATGCTGTTGTCACCATCTAGTAGTCCAGCATCACGGTGAGGAAGAAATGTCTGAAATCCATTGACCTCCAATTTAGAAGCAATTTCCTCCAGATACCGTCTTTCATGCGTACTAAATAACGGTCCTGCAACATATACCAGCATCTTTAATCCTCACCTCTTTTCTCTGCAATTTCTCGCAAGAAGCGAAGAAGACGTTCTTCAGCGTTCTCAAGGTGTACCGGTATCGGGATCGCCTCTAAACCTGCGGCATCATAGCTCGCAAGTAACCAGTCTCCCTTCCTGAACTTGAAGGTCTGCCTAAACATATCTTCTGACATGCCAAAAGCCTCCATAACAGCATCACGATCAGCCTTCCTTGGAAGTTTCGATATGAAGTATGTGTGTGGTTGTGCGAGAATGCTTGTGTCCAAGTAACGGATGCGTTGGGTTGCTATACCAATTCCTAAGCCGAACTTTCTGCCACGACGAGCCAAAGTAGTGATTGCCGCTTTGCTGCGTTTCTGACTGTCATTTGCCTGTTGTGGGAGGTATTCATCAGCTTCGTCAAAGATGAAGGATGCTAAGGGAGTTATACGACCCTCGCGCCGACGTACATCATAAGCAACATTGGACATCACGCCGACAAACTCACGAAGACGATCCGGATCAGCAGACTGAACAATCAACAATGCATTTTCATCATTGTTCAGAATGCTGATGAGTTTCCCTAAGCTGATTTGGGCATTTGCAGGGATTTCCGCTCTTGGTTGTGCAGCAATGCCCTCAAACTGACCATAAAGGGTGTCAAGATTCTTTATTGCGGTTTGTGTGATAGTTTTACCCAGGTAATTCTTAAAGTTTTCGATGCGTTTTTCGAGCTGGTCGAGCAAACTCTGATCAATCTCTGAGTCAGCAAATTCTTTTTGTAGTTCTCGTCTAAACTTATAGACTTCAGTAGCACAATTGCCCATATTGCCTGAAAATTCGAAATTGGCGATAACACTGCCTGCCGTTTCATGTTTTTCACTCAGGAAGACAACGCGGTTTTGGTGCAAGAGAATCGCTAGAGGGTAATGGAGCCCGTCCTGACTTTGTTTCAGTGCTTTGGGCAAGATAAGAGACTTACTGAGATCCAGTGTAGCCTTTTCAAGCATTGTACGTAATTCACCACCGTTTGTACTTCCGCCTGCCTTAGCACGATAATAATCTAAAATAGACTCAGGGAGTGTTTCTACGCCAAGATTAACAATATAGGAATTGGACGAAAGATAGAGTTGATCAATCAGTAGCCCTGTATATTCACCCATCAGGTCAAAAATTACTATCTTGACAGGCTGTTCTTGATTTTCTTGTTGTGACAGTAATTTGCTAACTAAGGTGCTCAACAGATTGGATTTGCCTGCACCAGTAAAGCCAAATATTCCAAAATGAACTTTTAGCAATCCTTCGATTTCGAGCCACGCTCTAACCTCTGAGTCACGAACTAAATTGCCGATTTGAATCAGACTGTCGTGCTCCAGGTCTAGATTGAGATTAGCAACTCTTTCGGTCATCTCTGTGTCTAACACGTTTACGGGATGTCCCACCATGGGTAGATTCAACTCACGTTCGATTGTTAAGTCTGGTTCAACAATCTCAAGATTAGTAGGTATTGCCATACAACGAATTTTCGTCGTTTCTTCGGTCGATGTTGTCTCCTGACTTAGCCAATCTAAACCCGCATTTCGAGCTGCTTCAGCTACAAAACCAGGATAGCCACTCACATCACTGCCCAGTGCGTAATGCATTGGCAAAAGTCCAGTTACTTCGAGCACACTGTAATGGAAACCGTTTTTGTCGCTACTCGCAAAGTTTGGAACAACAATCATCGTTCCTTCGCCAATAGTGTTTATGGCCCCGCGTGTATAATCGAACCAGACTTCAAAACGATAGCGAGTTATTTCATCTTCCTCAACCCGCATAAGAATGCCCGTAAGTCCTTGAAGAAACATGTAAACCTCTAACGGTGGAAAGAATCTCGAATATTCCGAAAAGTCCTACTCAGAGGTTGGGACCGAAATGAAAATGTACTTGAGGCAATCAGTTTACGAGCACGTTCGCCAACTGATTTTGCACCCCAGTCAGCTTTGTGAAGTGGATCAGGATAACCAATAACCTCCGGGAAGTGATTACGTGTTAATACACTAAGTAGATACATATTGATCCTTTGACCAATATTAACATCATCGCGTGTCTTATAGCACAAAGGCTGAATTTTCCCGAGTAAACGGTTTTGTATTTCTACCTGGTTAAGCGCATCTGCATCCCAATCGGGAAATAGCAATCGATCAATAAACACAACATGCCCCATGAGGGGTGTCGATTTGTCGCGTTTCAAGAAGAACTGCCCTAGCGAACGTGCAAATAATCGCTCCGGTGCCACAAAAACACTGCGGGCACCACTAATGATAGGTCGATTGTGTTCATCCGTTCTAGCGTGTACCGTCATATACATTGAATCAAACTCGATAGAACTCCATGGTGCTTGCAACTCGTCATCAATCAGTGGCAATAGTTCTAAGAAAATCCGGTCAGTCCATGGTAGCAGTTTGATCTGTAAATCATTGAGTTCTGGATAGCCTTTGCTGCCAAGCAACTTCATCGTTCCAAGATAGTTTCTTGTCAAATACTTCGAGGCTGAATCCTTGATTATTCCCGTGAGTAAGATTTTTTTGTCCCAACACTTTTCAATCAACACTCGTATTCCGATGGCTGTAAGAAAACGAATGTCGTCTGGTGACATCCAACGCATCCGCAGAACTCCAGCTTCGTCACGTGTTTCGTAGATTAAAGCAGTCTGATCTTTTTCGATGAACAATCTGCGACAGATACTCTCAAAAAGTCCGACACAGTAATCCCATGAAGCGCGAACATCAATGTCCGTTCTTAACCAGTCACCTTCGCGTCTGGCGAATGGAGGGCCGATTTCACTTCTTTCAAGCAAACGTAGTGCATCGGTTAAATCATTTACACGTAGGCCGTGTTTCAGAGCGTATTCTGGTAAATTGATACGTTGAGTACGTCGGTTATGAAACTCAGCAATAAGTGCTGAGTATTGACGGAAGCGTTTCAGAGTTGGAACTCCCAGATTTTCATTGAACGGGTGGGCCATCACAACTCTTGCGTCGGCAACTGAGAGTCGCCGACGGTCAAACGGATAGTCTAGCATCGGCAACTGTTCAGGATTTACAGCCACATCAGCAATCATGCTACTAGGAGAACGATCCATCAGGATCAATTTTGGGGCATCAATCAGTGAGGATGATGCCACATTATATGCCAGGAATACTTCCGCTAACGCCATTATTTGCGTATCGATGTTGGAAAAGTTGATATAATCTCCGTCCGATACCAAAAAGTCTTCAAGCCTGTCTTGGTCAACAACATCTGCAAATTCGGCGAATGGAATCGGTACGTAAGTAACCATAGATACGTCTTTATCAAGTGACCACCGCTCATAATTGATTTGCGGTGGGTCGTTTGTGAGGTTAACTTGCCCCTTTGATCCATATGCACAAGCAAAAAAGACAATAAAGTCTTGAAAAGGGTCTTTAAAGTTTGTTCCATCGATCGCTACAAAGTCGATTTTCTCACCGCCAAAGAAGCGATTTATCTGTCGATGGATTTGTCGACGCTGGGCTGCATCCTCGAACAATTCTGAGAACGGAATTGTAAGGTTGTGGAAGAACTGATTATAAAATTCTGCCGCGTTCGATGCCCTTTCACTGTATAAGTCCGTGTATTTCACTTGAGAATAGCGGAGAGACTCGCCGTAGTTAGTGTAGATTTTCGAAATCTCTGACATCCATCAGCCCTTGTGTTTTTGCTGTACTGCGTATTCAAATACTTTTGAGTATTTTGTTTTTGCAACGCGTTTCCGAATAAAGTCTTCTACGTTACCGTTGATAAGTTCTTCACGATAACTTCTCGCTTCAAAGTTAAACGAGTACAAATTATGGCACGCACGCTGGTGAACTCGATTTAAGTCCTGCTGATCTTCTAGATAGTCAACATAACTTAATGCGTCTCTGTGCGTAGTTATAATCCAAGGCTCGCCGCTTATCCAGTCACGCACACAATAATTATGCTCTACCAAATGGAGAAGGTGTTCAGCAAACCTGTTGCGTGCAGCCGTATATTTTTCGCTGTCCTTCTGATGCTCTTTGTACGATAACCGTGTTATGTAGTATCCAGGCATTTGCGCCTGTTTGAATGCAGCACTCAGTATCCAGGTCTGAGAGTCGACAGTATCTGCCCCACAATAGAAGGCCAATAACATCAGTAATGCAGAACCCATCGAAAAACAATGAATATGTGCATTCGGAAGTAATTTTCTAACTGCTAATAATACATCAATTGCGGTATGTTTACTGCCATTTTGCGCTATTGGCGCTAAGCTCCCTATACCTATAACATGCGGTTCATGCCCCAAGAAATTGATAAGTTCATCTAGGCCTCGATGCAGAGTGGCATGATCATGTCCATGCAATACCGGCATAAGATAAGGTCGAGTATGATCTCCAAGTGCTTCAAACATTTCGCGTGTATTACGCATAGTATTGCCCCACCGCACCTGCATCTCTTCGGTATTCGCAAGATGTGGGGGAAAAGGGTGATCTAGCACGACTGCCATGTCAGTTTCCATTTCGATACCTATGTTCAGGACATCAGTTGCTTCAATGGAAACTTTCTCATCTTTTAGAAAATTGAATGCCCCTGAATCAAGGATTATCGGTCCACTAAATTCTATATGGTCGTGGAGTTTGTGTTCTCGCTGTCTGATGTCTTCAGTGTATTTCTTGGTTCTCGGATTTGCCAGGAGATCGTAAGCATTTACCAGCACGCTTTGTGTGTCGGTTAATTGCCATGGATGACATAACAACCCTGCTCGTGGAAAGTCATTGATGCGATAACTGGCAACTACACAGGGCGTAACTATTGATTTTTGACCTAATGTGACGTGCTTTACTGAATCCATATTGTGATCTTTCGCTAGTTTTCTAGTTTTCTACAGCTGATGCCAATCTGGTGAAGGACCCGTCGTGCCTCGCCAGCAGTAAATCTTCCCACCGGAATACCGGTTAAATTACTCACAATCCATTTGGGAGAAAGACGGTGGCCTTTGAATTCAACGTACCAGTTGCGATAGTTGTACATGCCAGGATGTTCACTTGATATTTTTTTCTCCACGACTGACCAAACATCGTTGATGCTATAGTGAATTGGGACTCCACGTAGCGTAGTCATACCTCTTTTGCGATTTGCGTTTAAGGTGTGACGTTCATCTGTGTCGCTCGAACTTACCCGCCACAGCCATTTTTTAAGTAGTGCTAAAAACTCACCTTGCGGTGCCTGTATCCTAGACACTGGTGTGGCAAGGTGGGAAAGATCACCAACCGCTTGACTATATTTTTTGCTTAAAGCAATGCATATCGAGTTGTAGCTCTTATAAGTGATTTGTTTGGTCAACGACGCAGTGACCTCATCTCTCATCGAATTTGCTCGTTCATTGTCCATGAGAGTGTCGTAATACGAAATTTTTGTACTGGCATCGATTAGTCTGTAGTGCGCCGAAAGCACAAAAATATCTAGTTGTCCTGCATCCTCTGGGTTGCGATCAATATACTTCCTAAGTACTCTAAAAGAGGGGCCGTCATATCTGTATAATGCTGGCAACTCACCCACATCGGTTTTCTTTCGTTTAGTACATGCAATCACTAATAAACGTTGCGCTGTCATCAAAAATCACCATTGCTTTGAGTGGCAGACTGGACATTCATCGATTATATACAAAAAATCGAGTTACCGCGACCACGAACATGCACTACAGTGAATTGTGGTGGCTTACCGAGTCACATTGTTTGCTTATCCCGGGCGAATATATTGTTCTACTGCGGCGGTAGTCGCTTAACGTAGTAATATTTTCGTTTTGGACGCAGCCTCTTGCTTATCGTTGTCTGCGTCCGTGAACGCACAGCAGGTGCGTTCGGTCGGCGTGGAATACCGCGCCGACGCGCTGACCAGCATGTAGTCGCATGGTCAGCGGTGCGTCACGTGGGCGTGGCGCACCAGCCCCTCCGGCGCATGAGGAGCCAGCGTTTTAGCTGGCGACCCATCTCAGCCTGTCATACGCTCTCACGAGCCGGTATGACCTGAGACAGCCGCAAACGTGTCCGACGGACAATCGTTTACGCTGAGATGGGTTCGGCGTCCGTAGGACGCGGCGCTGCTGCGAGGCAGCGCCAACGGCGATACTGCATCATGGATGCCCGTATCGCCGCAAACGCGCACGGACTGTGGGACAAAAATATGGGATTGGGATAGTCAAGCGGAAGAGGGGAGCTGCCAAAATAAAGAGGCGATGCTCGCGCACCGCCTCAGCAGGGGAGTTATGCGGGGTTCGACTCAGAAGGGGATGGTTTCGTCTTCGGGGGTATCGTCGCTGTCGCCGTTGGCGCGATCCAGCAGGATCAGGCGGTCAACATCCATATCGAGGCTGGACTGCGGGTTGCCGCTCTGGTCGATCCAGGCGCTCGGACGCAGCCAGGAACCGGTCAACTGAATATGGGACCCGCGCTTCACGTAGCTGTTTGCCACTTCAGCCAAGCGTCCCCAGCAGTTCACGCGCACCCAGAGGGTTTGCTTCTGGCCGCCGCCATTGGTGCGGTTGACTGCCACCGAGAAAGATGCCACCTGTCTGTCGCCATTGCTGGTCTGGACGGTGCGCACTACGGGATCGCTCCCAACAAAACCGGTGATACTGACCTGGATAATGCTTGACATTTTGAGCCTCCTGCGCGTTTTGCGCTCATCTGTTTCATCAGCCCCATGCTGATTTGTTGTCCTGCCCAAAGCAGGCGAACAAGACCACTTTCACCCATAGGGCGCTATCCATTTCTGGTGAGGGCGCGTTACGTGTAACGCGAACGGCGCGAGCCAGGAAGAAATGGATAAAGCGAAGTCCAACGGACTTTGAAAGGGGGCGCGCCTGCTAGCATGATCAACATAAATCAGCGGTTTATGGGGTTGAGGAACATGAGAGATAAGCGCCACCGCAGAGAGGGAAAAGATGGGTCCGGCTAGCCATCAGCAGAACACCGGATTGGGAGCGTACCCTGCACCGTTGTCAGACAGGATGAGGGGGTAGACAGTTATCGGATGGCGGTCAGGACGATGGCGAGCAGAGCAATCTCAGCTCGTGAATGGATAGGGGGACATAGGAACGTGGCAAAAGCACGAAAGGGCAGTCGGTAGTGACGAGGCTGCATCCTAAGTCTGGATGATGTGGCAAGCCAGCCCAGCCTCGCTGTGAAACCGTCATGCTGGAAACGCAAAGGAAGCGAGATACCACGAGACAGGTCCGCACTTTACCCTAACAACTCCTGCGGGGACGCGGGTATCGTCACCTGATGGGCAACCTCACCGGCGATCCTGTTCGGTGGGGAAGTAGGTTGTGGAGAAATTGAACAGTTCCGGGCGCTCGCTATGCCGAACACCTTCATACAATGCCCCCGTGATACGTCGCAGACCGGATTGCAGCTTCTCGCAAGTATAGGACAGGTTGCCATGGATGAGCAGTTGAACCGCTGTCTGTACCAGGTAGTCAGATGCGGCCAGCAGGTCATACGCCATGCGTCCGCGCCAGCCGTGTATGCCGTTGGCGCAAGACACTGCTGCTTTGAGTGTATCCTGTGTTTCGTAGGCCTTGAGCAAAGCTTTGGCCGTTAGCTCGAACTCCTCAGCGCGATTGTCGCCCGGCTGCTGGAAGATGAGGAGGTAGTTGTAGATGGCATCAATGGTCGGGATGCTCACACCGTTTTGTCCACAGAATATCGCTAACTTGAGCCAGGCATCCGCATAGTGGCTGTGACCATTCAAACTGAGCGCCGCATTTGTGACTTCGTTCATCATGTCAGACACGCGCAGCGACTCACGCGGGACACGCAAATCAACGGCAATGTGGTCAGCGATAGCGCTGTACTGCTGGTTGTCGAACAGGCGGTTGTAGCGGTTGAGCGCGGTGGTTTCGGTGGTCATGGGGGTTCCTTTCGTGCTAATTCAGATTGGGTGAATGGGTGGTCGTGGCAATCAAGCTATACACAAAGCCAAGCGTGTAGGGACTGTGGGGTGCAGTTTCGATACGTGCCATGAGCATGTGCCACACCTGCTGGATGCGGAGATAGAGCCGGTACTGTTCCTCGTCGTAGGGCAGAACCCACGTGCCATTGGGGATGAGGGCTGAGACGCGGGCAGCGCCTTTGCGTTCAAAGCGAATGGGCAGATCGAAAGGCACGTCTCGCAGAGGCTTCCAGCCGACGCGACGCGCATGTGGAAAGTCGCGCTGTTCGGGTGGCACATCCCACGCGGCGCAGACCACGCCATCGGGATGCAACGCCAGATGCAGGCGGCTGACCTGCAAGCCGCAGGATGTGCCTGTGAACGGCTCACGGGTGACTTTGACCAGCAGCACCGGCTGCCAGTCCAAAGCGGAATTGAGCATAAGCTTCTCCTTGGTGTCGGACAGAGGCGTAATGACTTGTCGGATGGGGTCGTACAGGGGATGGGTCTTACGGGTAAAACCAGCGCGTCTTACCCGGTCTTACGTTTGTGTTCCTGCACCGCGATCAGCGTTTCCTGTGGAAGAAGTTCCGGCTTCACGTCCGACAACCAGAAGTCCATGCGGAAGCTGTAGCCAGTGACGGCTTCGATGCGGCAGTATTCACGATAGGTATCCGGGTTGTGAACTGCGCCGTTGATGAGGTCGTTCAGGCTTGCCAGCACACACAGCGCACAGGACAGTCGGTGATTAGGTCGCTCCAGGCGATACGCAGGATGCGCGATGTCGCCGTGGTGATGGAGACAGTCCCATACATCGGTTTCCGTCCAATCGTGGATCGGCAGCCAGTCGTAAACAAAACGCCCCCTGGTGGGGGCGCTGCTATCGGTGCGGAGCGCGAATGTCTGACGTTTGGCGCGCGCGTGACTCTCCTGAGCGCGTAAGCCCATTGCACAGATCACGTTTCCGGTTGGGAACAAATTCCGGATTTGGCGTGAAATCGGCCCGCGTTTCAAATCCGCCGTACAGTACCTCATTTTGGCAGAAGGCCAGCACGGACGCGACGGATCTTTGTAGTAGCGCTGCCAGATGCGGTCGATCAGATCGCCGTGTGTCCAGCGGACAACATGCAGCGGTACACCTTTCCGGTGAGCGAGATTCCGAACGTATTCCGGCGTCTGATGCCATTCGACACGCGCGCCGAGATCGGCATGAATCATCACCACCTCACCCGGCCAGTCTTCTATCTGACGCCGTTCAAGCAGGTAATGGGTCATCGCATCACTGTCTTTGCCGCCTGAGATCGACAGCACGAGCGCCGCACCGTTGCGAAGCAGAGTGAGTGGATCAGGTGTCTCCTCCAGCGGATCGGGATCATCGACTGGAAACAGGGGGAGTTGGCGCATGGTCGCTCCTTTCGAGGACTGCGTCTGAAAACAAAAAAGTCCCCGGCGTGGGGACAGGCGGATCGAGACAGCTCGTTGATATTCGCGCAGTCACACACTAAGCAGGTGGTTGAGACGTTCCACGAGCGGGATGAGACGCTGTCTTTGTGCGTCGTCTTCCTTGAGAACTGCCAATAACTTATCCGGTCTGGCGATGGTGGTCGTCAGCAGATCAAGCATCTGCTCCAGGTGATAGGCCATTTGCAGCGCTTCTGCATCGACACCGACGAAAAAGCGCCGAGCGCCGTCGTCGTAGTCACTGCTGTAGGTCACGTCAAAGGTCA